>NZ_AP024485.1:0-190000 GCF_020886695.1 Pseudodesulfovibrio sediminis | reverse complement strand
CCCAACCGGTAACGACACCCTCTGCCGAAAAGCCCGCAACCGACGCTGCTCCGACACCGACCGAGGACTGGCAGGCAGGCCTGACGCTTGCCCTGCGTCAAGCAGAGCCCAAACTCTCCCAATGGTTGAACATCATTGTCGAAGGTATTCCGGAAAAAGGACCAGCTCTCTGGGACCGTCTCGCTTTCCTATTCAAGGCTTTGGGTGCCCCGGACAATGAAGCACAGAATTTCATTTCAAAATTCGAAAACTGGCTGGACGATATGGGCTACGTGGCTGTCCCCGAGTTCAAGTCCGAACTCCAGTACCGTCTCGCCCTGGCACTTGAACTGGAAGACGAAGAAGATGAACGCGACCGTCTCTTCCTCAAACTTTCCGAAGGTATCTCCAAGACCCGGGAACAGATCACCAAGCGTATTGACAGCCTGCTCTCCAGCCACTCCTCTCTGGATGACGATTTCTGGGAGGAATTCGAGGAAATCCTGATCATGGCTGATGTCGGTATGGAAGCGGCCAACGAACTCATGGAGAACCTCAAGGCTCGCGCAAAGAAAGCCGGGACCGACAATCCAGACGATTTCAAGGATATTCTGCGTGACGAACTGGAGGATATTTTCAAGGTACCGCCCCGCATTGAGGCCGTGAACCCGCCAGAAGTACTGATGATGGTCGGTGTCAACGGTGTCGGCAAGACCACTACCATTGCAAAACTTGCATACCGTGCACAGATGCAGGGCCGCAAGGTACTCATCGCGGCGGGAGACACCTTCCGTGCAGCGGCCATTGACCAGCTCAAGGTGTGGGCAGACCGTATAGGCGTGGACTTCTTTGCCAAGGCCGAAGGCAGCGACCCGGCAGCCGTGGCCTTTGAGGCCATGGACAAGGCGACCAGCGAGGGATATGACCTGCTGCTGCTCGACACGGCCGGCCGCCTGCACACCAAAACAAATCTCATGGAAGAATTGACGAAGATCCAGCGTGTCGTCGGGAAAAAGCACGAAGGTGCCCCCCATCGCAACATTCTGGTCATTGACGCAACCACCGGTCAGAACGCCCTGTCACAGACAAAGCTGTTCAATAAGGCCGTGGGTGTGGATGAAATTATTCTGACCAAGCTCGACGGAACCGCCAAAGGTGGTGTAGTCGTGGCTGTGACATTGCAGAACAAGTTGCCGATCACCTTTGTGGGGCTCGGCGAAAAGATGGAAGACCTTCGCCCGTTCAATGGCAAGGACTTCGCCAAAGCCTTACTTACATAACCTTTTACACAGCTGGTAAACAATCGTGTCCGAAGAATTCAAAGAGCGTAATGGCGTGGAAGCAGGTGAAGAATCCTTCGCCGAACTGTTCGAACAGTACAGTGAAGGCGGCGGTGACAACCTGAACATTGGCGACAAGGTCTCCGGTACTGTCATCCAGGTGGGCGAAACATCCGTCTTTGTCGACACCGGCACCAAACTGGACGGCGTCGTCGAAAGGGAAGAACTGCTGGACGAAGACGGCAACTGCACAGTGAAAGACGGTGACACCGTTGAACTGTACGTTGTCGGCAAGGACTCCGGTGGCATCAAGCTCTCACGCGCCATCTCCGGTATCGGCGGACTGGCCATGCTTGAAGAAGCCAAAGCCAGCGGCCTGCCCGTGGAAGGTAAAGTCGAGTCCACCTGCAAGGGCGGTTTCAACGTCACCCTGATGCAACGCCGCGCATTCTGCCCGGTGAGTCAGATTGACAACCGCTACGTGGAAGACCCTGAAGAGTATGTCGGCAAAACCTTCGAGTTCATGGTCACCAAGCTGGAACAGCGTGGTCGCAACATCGTTGTATCTCGCCGGACGCTCCTTGAGCGCGACGCTGCGGAAGCTGCCGAGACCTTTGTCAACGACACACAGGTCGGCGATGAAGTTGAAGGCACCATCTCCCGTTTGGCCGATTTTGGCGCATTCGTTGAGATCGCTCCCGGCCTGGACGGTTTGGTCCACATCTCTCAGATTTCCTATGGCCGCATCGGTCATCCCGAGGAAGCCGTGAGCGTAGGCCAGAAAGTCAAGGCGAAGATCACGAAGATCGACCACGATGACAAAGGCCGCCTCAAAATATCCCTGTCCATGAAGGAACTGGCTCAGAACCCCTGGGACACCATTTCCGCCACCTTCAACGAAGGCGACAAGGTAACCGGCAAGGTCGTTCGTCTGGCTGATTTCGGCGCCTTTGTCGAGATTGCTCCCGGTGTGGATGGTTTGGTGCACGTCTCACAGATGAGTTACACCAAACGTATCAACAAACCCGCTGACTTCGTTTCCGAAGGCCAGCAGGTTGCGGTAAAGATCATGTCCATTGATCTGGAAAAACGCCGCATCGGTCTGTCCATGAAAGACGCCGAAGGCGATCCGTGGTTGGATGTCGAAGAAAAATATCAGGCAGGACAGAAGGTCGAAGGCACTGTTGAAAAGCAGGAGCAGTTCGGCATCTTCATCCAGCTGGAACCCGGCATCACCGGCCTGCTGCCCAAATCCGTCTACACCCGCTCAGAAAAGGCCTCTTCCTTTGAGCGCCTCCGCAGTGGTGAGACAGTTGAGATCGTCATCGGTCAGGTCAAGGCAGGCGAACGCAAGATCTCGCTGACAACCGGCGATGTCGAGGATGATGGAGACTGGAAGGACTTCGCTCCCACCAAGAAAACTACCTCCCTCAACATGGATGGTCTGGGTTCCCTCGGCAGCAAGTTGCAGGAAGCGTTTGATAAAAAGAAATAGCTGACGCTCTTTTAAACAGATAAGGCCCGGCTTCTGACAAGAAGCCGGGCCTTTTTGCATCCATACTTATCGTGGCCGGTATTGGTCAGCACAAATACCGCCAGTGATGCGCTTCTGGTCACTCAGCAGCATCAGGCGGCTCTTGTCTTCGCCCCCTAACCACAAAGAAGACAAGGGCGAGATAGCCCAACCCCACTCCAGTGCAGGCAAGCTTGTATTGAGGAAAAAAAAGGGCCCCCACGACGCCAATACCGATAAGCCCGACTCCGATGGCCCGAGCCGCATTGGTCGTTACCGGCCCGGACAAAGTCGGGAATTTCCCTGTGACAGCAATCCAGGTTCCCAGTCCCAGTTCAGCCCACATACGCTGCTACTCTTCCCATCCGGCCAGACACTCTGCCTCGAAACCGGGGAACTCAATGCGTTGGTGGTGCAGATAGAGAATCTGTTCTTCGGTCGCCTCGCCATACAACGCATCACCGACAATCGGATGTCCTATTGACGCCAGATGCGCCCGAATCTGGTGACGAGCACCTTTCATGATCAGACACCGAACCTGACTGGTGTTGGTTCCATGATCATGAGACAGGTCATCCACATCGGTCCAGCGTCGAGAATCAGCATCCTTTTCGTCCAAGACTCTGGTCGTCTTGCGGTTGTCCGTATCCAGCGCATTTTTCACCGTAACCATACCGTCCAGACGCCCAAGGACCTTGGCCAGGTAGAACTTCTTGATTTCACCGGCATCTTCAAGCTTCTGATACATTCCGACGCCGGTACCATCCACGGCCACGAGCAACAAGCCGGAAGTCATATAGTCCAAACGATTCAACAGAATCGGTAAATCGTCAGGGAAGAGTTCTCCCAAAACACTCTCAACACTAGGCTCATCCCTTCCCGCAATAATAGCGGAATGGACGCCTCTTGGTTTGGACACTGCCGCGAAAAGCGGACCTTGGGCAACAATCTCCACTCCGAGTTCACTTGCTGACATATATGTAGCTCCTTGTGATATCGTCACCTCTTGAGCGGCTCGAACCTTGTATCCTGGCTTACGGACCTTGCCGTCCACCAATACACGCCCGTCGTCGCACAATCTGCGTCGATACCGCAGGCCGGTGTCGGGCATGAAATCGTTCAGCACCTTGTCCAGGCGTACGCCTTCCAGCCCGCTTTCGATGATATGTTTATCCAGATCTGGCATGCGCAGACTCTACCCCCATACACAAGGTAACCGCAAGAACTTCCATCCCCGTTGACTGACAGTTAAAATAGTCCTAAAACGGGTCTCAAACTGAATATTTCCCATATAGAAGGACCCGGTCATGACAACTGAAGTACTCTGGATCTCGGCCAATGAGATCGACCAACTCGGCATCTCAATGGCCGAAATCATGGACGCGGTTGAAACCGGATTCGCTGCCATGGGCCGTGGTGAGGGCGAGATGCCTGCAAAGATAGGCATCCACCCCAGGGAAAACAGTTTCACCCACGCCATGCCGTGCTACATTGGCGGAGGCATCGACAAGGCCGGCGTCAAATGCATCTCCGGCTATCCGACCAACCCTGCCAAAGGGCATCCGTACATCACCGGCATCATGCTTCTCACCGATCCGGAAACCGGGCTGCCCCAAGCTGTCATGGACGCAGGCTGGATCACTGCCTGGCGCACCGGCGCAGCCTCAGGCGTCTATGCCCGCCACTTCGGCACCCCTGACACCGAATCCATGTCCATTGTCGGCACAGGCGTCCAGGCGCGGGTCAACCTGCTGGCCATGCAAGCGGTCTTTCCCAAACTCAACACGGTCAAATGTTATGGTATTCGAGAGGCATCCATGGACAGATTCATTTCGGACATGCAACCCCAATTGCCAGACGCAACCATCAGCAAGCATGCCGACCTCCAAGAGGCGGTCTCCGACACAGATGTGCTGATCACCTGCACGCCCATGGTCGAACATCCTGAGCGGGGCATACTGCAATCATGGCTCAAAGAATCGCATCTCGCCATTGCGGTGGACTATGACTCCGCCATTGGCGAAGACGTCTTCGCAGACGCCCACTTCACCTGCGACAACCGCAACCAATATGCCTGGACGCAGAAACAAGGCGTCTTTTTCCAGAACGGCTATCCCCTGCCAGACGACATAGACGCCGACATGGGCGAAATATGCGCGGGCAGGAAGCAGGGAGTGCGTGAAGGCAAACGTGGTGCGGTCCTCATGGGCATTGGTTCACACGATGTCATGACCGCCGCCCTCGTATATGAACATGCATCAGTTGCCGGAGTCGGCACCAAAGTCGAGTTGTAAAATGGCGGGATTCATCTATGTACTTGCGGCGGCGCTCATGTGGGGAGTCATTGGTATTTTTACCAATTTTATATTGGCAGATGGCGTCGGCGCATTAGAAATCGCGTTCTGGCGCGCGAGCTTTGCTTGGATCTTTTTTTTCACACACGCCTCTGCAACCAAACAAGTCAGGGTTCACCGCGCAGACCTGCCCGCCCTGCTCGCATTCGGCTTCATCTGCGTCACGCTCTTCTATGGTGTATATCAACTGGCCATCCGGGACATAGGCATGGCCATGTCCGCGGTTCTCCTGTACACAGCTCCTGCCTGGGTCGCTTTCCTGTCCTGGATCGTACTCAAAGAGCAGATGACCATTGTCAAGACACTCTGTGTCGTCATGACCATTCTTGGCGTCGCGTGCATCAGTCTGGGGCCGAAGCTGCTCAGCGGCGACACTATTGAACTCAACCTGTTCGGACTTGCCGCCGGTCTCATCTCCGGTTTCACCTACGCTCTATATTACATCTTCGGGAAGAAGTTCCTCTACAGATACGCCACACCAACCATTTTCGTCTACGCGCTCCCCTTTGGCGCACTGCTGCTTCTACCGTTCGTCGACTTCGCACCAAAGTCTCTCCAGACGTGGATGCTCCTCATCGGCATGGCGCTGGTGACTTCCTACGGCGCTTTTTCAGTCTATTACGCCGGCCTTAAACGAATGGACGCAACACACGCCTCGGTAATCGCCACCTTCGAACCCGTAGTGGCGGCCATATCCGCCTATGTGGTATTTGGTGAAAAATTCTCCGTGATCGGCTATGCGGGAAGTACACTCATTCTTGGGGCGGTACTGCTGGTCGTCCTCACAGGAACCAGAAAAAAGCGTATCGAAAACGCGGAGGGTTAACACATGTCACTTCTCAAGCAGGTCAAGGCTTCCGCAGGTTCGGGGAAGACCTACCAGCTCACCCGTCGTTTTCTGACACTGCTTGACGGTTGCGATGATTCAATGCCCCCCTTTGTGTGCACCAACACTCCCGGCAAGCAATTCACCTGGCCTGAAATCCTGGCGGTCACTTTCACCAACAAGGCTGCCACCGAAATGAAAGAACGGGTCGTCACGGGCTTGAAAGGCGCGGCCCTTGGCATTGGGGACCAACAGGATATCTGCTCACCGGAAACAGCCCACAAGACCCTCGGAGCGATCCTGCGCCGCTACCACCGGCTGAACATTCGCACCATCGACTCACTGCTGGCCCTGCTGCTCCGCCTCTTTGCCCTGGAATTCGGCATTCAGCCTGACTTTGAAATCGTCTTTGACGAACAGGAATTGTTCGAAGCCATTTTCGACCACTTCGTCTCCATATGCGAAACCAATGAAGACGAATACGAACTGCTGGCCGATGCCCTGGACACCCTAGTCCGCCTCGAAGGACGCAAGGGATTCTGGGTACAGGACACCATCCGCAAGCGGCTCAAGGAGCTGGTCGGCTATCTTTCTTCCGCACCAAACACGCTATTGACCGATCAGGACACCATCAGAGAACTGCTGATCACCGAATACGCCGACTTCAAACGGTCGGTGAACGCCATGGTCGTGCTCGTGAACGAATCCGGCCTGCCGGTACAGGCCAACGTCAAGAAACTGCTGGCAAAATACGAGGGCCTTGAGCTTTTCGACACCCCGGAAATCAAATCGGCCTATCTGTACAAGGATGCTTTTCGCGATTGCGTGAACAAGGCGGGAAAAGACAACGTTGATGACCACGCAGAAGCGATCTATGCCCACTTCAAGGAAGCCTGCTTCGCTTACGCAGCAGCCCACGCCACACTGGCGGGAGCGCTTTTCCTGGCCCCAGCCATCGAAATAGCCCTTCGACTGGCCAATGGATTGGATACATTGCAACGACAACGCGGCATGGTGCTCGGCTCCGGCCTTGCAGGACACGTGAACACCCTGCTGAGCCAGGGAGACACCGTGTCCGAGGCATACTGCCGCCTTGGGTGCCGACTGCATCACCTGCTCATCGATGAATTTCAGGATACCAGCAGGGAACAATGGAATGCCATCACCCCGCTCGCGCAGGAATGCCTCGCCAAAGGCGGCAGCCTCTATTTCGTCGGCGACGTCAAGCAGGCCATCTACAGTTGGCGCGGCGGAGACTCATCCCTGTTCGACGAAATCATGACCCAGCCGGACATCGCAGGGCTGGTAGAAGAGGCCAAGGGCGACACCCTGCCCGACAACTGGCGCAGTCACAGGAATGTCGTTGAATTCAACAATGCCTTTTTCAGCAATCTTGAAGATGCGGACCTCACCACGGAACTGGCTGAGAACCTGTTCTCAACCGCTCCGGCAGATTTCAAGACCCGCTTTGCCGTTGAATTGACCCGCAGCTTTCTCGATTGCTCCCAGTCACTCCCTGAAAAAAACGGCAATACCGGCGGCTACGTGCGCATGGAGCGTCTGGCTGGCGGCAGAAACAGCGACATAGAAGAACATGCCCTTGAACGACTGGACGAGCTGATGGACGACCTGAGCGCCCGCCGCTGCTACCGTGACATTGGTATTCTGGTCCGTTCCCACAAACACGCCACCCTTGTTTGTGACCTGCTTGTGCAAAAGAACATCCCGGTGATCACCGAGAACTCCCTGCAACTGGACAGACATCCCATTGTCCGCCAACTGGCTGGGCTCCTCGGTTTCCTCGACTACCCGCGCGATGATGTCGCTTTTCTGACATTCATCAGCGGCAACGAACTCTTTCTGGCCGAATCAGGCCTGGACAGATCCGCTCTTATGGATTGGCTCACGATTCCCACAAAGAAACCGCTGGGCGTCCAGTTCCGAGAGGATTACCCGGAGCACTGGCAGCGTTATATCGAACCTTTTTACAACCAATCCGGGCTGATGACTCCCTATGACCTGACACAGGAAGCCATCCGCGTCTTTCGTGTACTGGAACGTCACCCTGATTCCGAGCTCTATGTCCGTCGCTTTCTCGAAGTCATCCATCTGGCCGAAGAAAACGGGTATGGCTCTCTCGCAGCTTTCCTGGAATTCTGGGATGAGAAATCAGACCAGGAAAAGGTTCCGTTGCCCGAAAACATTGATGCCGTGCGCATCATGACCATACACAAATCCAAGGGGCTGGAGTTCCCGGTAGTCATCATCCCTTTCCATCATTGGGATGCAAAAAAAGATCAGGATTTCACTGTACTGAACTACAAGGAACACACTCTGCTCGCCCCCATGAAAAAAGAACTGGGCCTTCCCTACCATGAAAGCATGGGGCGCACGGTCCGCGAACAACTCAACCTGCTCTATGTGGCCTGGACCCGTGCACGCGAGGAGCTCTACGGATTCTTTACGGAAAAACCGGAATCCTCACCCGCGCTGGCTGCCATGAACCTGTTTCTAGAACTGGATGAAAACGATATTTTCGAGCAGGGCATCACGCCAACCGAAACGATTCCGTCCACCCCACAGCCGACACCGCAAGCGCGTGACCTGCCTGCAAACGAGCAGGAAGTCAGCCTCATGGAGTGGCTGCCTCGTCTCCGGGTCTATCGCCACAATCTGGATGAATATTTCTTTAACGAACGCATGCGCGGCGAAGTGGCCCACCGGGTCATGGAGCACATGCGCATCACCGGCGACGACCAGGCCGACAGAGAACGCGCCATCCGCATGGCCATGGAAGACTTTCCGGCGCTGGGCTCACTGAGTTCGACCGAACTGGACGAGTTGAAGACCGACCTGATCACCATGTCCACCTGGGCGCTCGGGCAGCAACAGCTCCGCACATGGCTCTCAACAGGTCTGCGCGAGCCTGAAGTCATGGATGCAGAGGGACAGTTCAAACGGCTGGATCTGCTCTATCGGGGCGAGGACACCATCATCGTGGATTTCAAAACCGGCCAGCCCACTCCAAAAAATGCAGAACAGGTCCGTGAATACATGCAGATTCTCAAAGCGATCGACGGCAGAACACCGCAGGGTTTTCTGGTCTACCTTGACCGACAGGAAATCCAGCAGGTCGGGGAGGAAGCATAGATGCAACCCATTACGCTCATCCCCTGGCACACTGATTTCATGCCCGCGCTCACGGAGTACCTTGTCCGGCGCGAGGACTTTTCAGACCTCACAGTGCTGTTTCCGCACAACAGACCGCGCCGTCATCTCAAGGCGCTTCTGACCGCACACGCCGCCCTGCCGCGTCCGGTCTTCATGCCGCAGATGACCTCCATTGCCGAGTTCGTCTCCGGTCTGCACAGAAATCTGTCAGAAACGCCGTTCATTCAGGCCAACCAGCTCGATCTGGTGACCCTGCTTTTCGAGGTAGTCAACGACCTGCGTACCCGCAGTGGCAGTCTCCTTTCACGCCTGCCTGAACTGGATCTTGAGGCATTCCTGCCATGGGGCATTCGCCTCGCCAAACTCATGGACGATCTGTTGCGTCAGGATATCACGCCTCAAGACCTTACATACATGCAGGGCGAGGTGTCTTCCTATGCCGCAGGGCTACTGGAGCAGATTCAGGCCATCCACGAAGCGTTCATTGACCGAGTCCGAGCCAAAGGATGGACGACTGCCGGGTTGAGCGCGAAATACATCCTTGAGCACCTTGATGCCGTTGAGACATCGCTCAACGGAAAGCCCATTATCGCAGCCGGATTTTATGCATTGAGCGGAGCAGAAGATACACTTTTCAAGACGCTGTGGCAGGCTGGTTTACTCCATCCGATCATTCACGGCGACCCGGCCATGGCCAATACAAACCGCCCTCACTGGGCTGCAGCAGAACACTCGGCCTGGCTGGAACGATGGCGGACGCACGCAGAAATTCCCGACTGGGCAGAGTCTGCCGAAACAAAGCCGGCCGTCCGGTTCTGTGAAGGGTATGACCGCCATTCACAATTGGCGGGGCTGGTAGAGGACATGCAGGAAGCCGACGGACTGGATGAAACAGCCGTGGTACTGCCGGATGAAGGCGCGCTCCTGCCGATCCTTCACATGCTCCCGGAAAAAGAGCCGAATATCTCCATGGGATATCCGCTGGAACGGACTTCATTAGCCCGACTCATCGAGACGCTGCTTACCCTGCAAGAGAACAGACTGGATGACGGCCGCTACTACTGGCGCGACCTCATCGCCCTCATCAGGCATCCCTATCTCAGACTTCTCGGTCCGGATGACAAACCTCTGCGTAAGGTCCTCCACATCTGGGAATCCCGTATCAGGGAAGGAGAAAAGTATGTTGATCCCTTCCTTTGGGAGCCGCCTTACACAGATGAAATTCTTGACGAAGTGGACAAACTCGTTGCCGAGCCCCTGCGACAAGAAGTATTGCGCCACTGCCTGACCAGCTTTGAACAAGCCGACACCCTGGCCAAAGTCGGCGATGCGCTGAACACCCTCGCGGCACTTCTGCACGCACAGGGCGAACGCCTCTGGCACACCTATCTTATTGATGCGGAATGTCTCTTCAGGCTGACCAGTTCGGTCATCCCTGAGCTCAAGAGTGCCGAAGCCAGTCATGAGGAATTCAGCAGGACGACGCTCTACTCATTTCTCAGACGCATGCTCTCACAGGAGCGGGTTTCATTCGAACCGGAGCCATTGGCAGGACTTCAGGTACTCGGTGTGCTGGAAACACGCCTACTCCACTTCAAGCGCCTGTTCATTCTGGATGCGGTAGAGGAGCGTCTGCCCGGCACCAACCCCTATGATCCCTTGCTGCCCGACCCATTACGCAAGCTCCTCGGTCTGCCCGACGCACGGGAACGGGACAACGTGTCCGGCTACAACTTTTATCGACTCCTCATGGGCGCACAGGAAGCGGTCATTTATTATCAAAGCGGTGTTCAACCCGGCCTGCTTGATTCCAAATCCGTACGCAGCCGCTTCGTTGAACAACTGCTCTGGGAACAAGAGCAGAAAAAAGGAAAGATCCTCGATACCGATGATGCCCTGATTCATTCGGTAACTTTCCCGGCCAGCCCGCTGCCATCAGGACCGGACGCCATTCCTGTAACCGATGCCATCCGTTCGGCATTACTCGAAAAACTCACCAGCAGGGGGCTGTCTCCGTCTTCACTGGACCGATACATGAACTGTCCCAAGCAGTTTTTCTATGCCTACCTCACACGCGTCAGACCCATCCAATCCGTGGATGAGGACGGTGACCGCAGCGAGTTCGGCTCGCTCATCCATGAAGTTCTCAAAGAGTTTCTCACCCCGTATATCGGGATTGAAACCGAACTTGGCAAACTGGATGCGGCCCTGTTGATGAAAAAGTTCAATGACATTTTTGCAGCCAGTGATTTCTTTGCACGCCTTCCCCTTGATACCCGGATGGGCCTCAAGGAAACCGGTCGCTACCGATTGACCGAATTCTTGGCATCCCAACAAACGGCAACGCTTATGGGATTGGAAAAAAGCCTGCAATCACAGGTGGAAATTGACGGTACAGCCATCCCCTTTTCAGGACAGATCGACCGTATTGAACAACGCGATCAGGAAATCTTCATCCTGGATTACAAAACAGGCAACGCTCCCATGCCCAAGAAGGGATTCTGGCAGGACATGGAATTGATCGAACGGCTGGAATCCTATGGCCGGGACGTCATCGATCCGACATTACTGACCGATCTGGCAGCGGAAATCCGGAGCGTCCAACTGCCAGCATATCTGTACCTGTACTCACTCAGTGAACGCCAATATCCTGCTTATGCCGGCTTGATCAAATTGGGTGAAAACGGCTCCGAACAACTCCTGTTCGGCCCCAAATGGACACCGGAAGAACGCGCTGAAGCAGTGGAAGAAATGACGCCTCTGTTGGTGCAGACACTGGTCAGACATATGCTGCTGGCAGCAGACTTCGCACCGCAACCGGGCACGCGCTGCACCTGGTGTGATTATTCAATACCGTGTGGCAAATAAACAGCAACAAAAGGAAATATCATGCAATACAGCGAAGGAACTATTGGCCGGGTCTTCACCTTGCGCCTGGAAGACAATGAACGCGTCCCGGGGTGCATCGAACAGTTTGCCAAGAACCACAATATCAGGGCCGCATTCTGTACCCTGATCGGCGGCATAGACAACGGTACCCTTATCACCGGTCCCGAGAATGGCGATGCACCGACAATCAAGGCCATGCACCTCCCTATCACCAATGCGCATGAAGTCGCTGGACTGGGCACGCTTTTCCCCAATGAATCAGGCGAACCCGTGCTACATATGCACGCAGCGTTGGGCCGTGACGGCAAGACACACACCGGCTGCATACGTCCCGGTCTGGATGTCTGGCTCATAGGCGAAGTCATCATCATGGAAATCCTGAACACCGACATGCTTCGCAAGGAAGATACGCGAAGCGGTTTTGAACTTCTTACCAAAGGATAAATCGTGTATTCAGCGCACACAGTCATATGCGGCGCTGGCATCCTCGGCCTGACCATCGCCCGCGAACTTATCAAATCGGGCTGTGACGACATCATCATCTTCGATAAAGAGCCTGAACTCGGTCGTCACGCATCAGGAAGAAATAGTGGTGTTCTCCATGCCGGGATTTACTATGATCCTGGAACCTTGAAAGCGAAAATGTGCCTGGAAGGGAACCGCCGGATGCAGGCGTACTGCGAAGAGAACGCCCTGCCGCTTTTCAAATCGGGCAAGGTCATCGTGACCCGCTCAGAAGCGGAGCTGGACACTCTGGACGAATTGAAACGACGAGCCAGGGCCAATGGCGGCATAATCGAAACGCTCGACGAAAAGCAGCTCGCCGAGGTTGAACCCAACGCCAAAACAGTACGGCGCGCCCTGTACTCACCCAAAACCGCCGTGGTCGCCCCAAAGGATATCCTCAAAGCCATACAGAGGGAACTTGAACACAGTGGCAAGGTCCGCTTTTTCTTCGATACCCGATTCACTGGTGCGGGCGAAAATCAGGTTCAGACCAGCCAAGGCACCATTCAATACGAACTGTTCATCAATGCAGCAGGCGCCTATAGTGATCGTGTCGCACAGGCTTTCGGCGTTGGCAAAAACTATCGGCTGCTCCCCTTCAAGGGGATTTATCGCAAACTGAAGCAACCGGCCGCAGACAAGATCAACGGTTCAATCTACCCTGTCCCCAATATCAAAAATCCCTTTCTGGGCGTCCATTTCACCCGCAGTGTCCACGGCGACGTCTATGTCGGCCCCACAGCCATCCCGGCATTCGGCCGTGAAAACTACGGCCTGCTCAAGGGGATCGACACGGAATTTCTGTCCATTCTTCTCCGTGACGCACGCATGTTCGTGGCCAATAAGAAATTCAGAAACATCGCTTTGGATGAACCACGAAAGTACTTCTTCAAACACTTTTTCTCCGATGCCGCGCAACTGGTAAAATATCTTACGCCCAATGATTTTCTTCCCTGCGACAAGGTGGGAATCCGTCCTCAACTGGTCGATATTCGCTCGCACGAACTTGTCATGGATTTCGTCATAAAACGACATGTGAACACTGTTCATATTCTCAACTCAATTTCACCTGCATTCACGAGCTCCATGTATTTCGCAGAGTTAGTAGTTAATGACTTTATCAATAACAAATAAGATTTTTTTTAAACGCCTGTTTCACTTGACTTGGTTTTGAATTCAGCGCAAGGGACATCTATTATTACTATTATAAGAGGTATATCAATGAAACTTCCGAATCTTTCATTCGGCGACCTGACAGCCAAGCTGCCCATCATTCAGGGCGGCATGGGTGTCGGAATATCCCTATCTGGCCTGGCAAGCGCCGTGGCCAATGAAGGCGGCGTTGGCGTTATCGCAACATCAATGATCGGCATGCGTGATCCTCTGCGAGCCAAAGATCCCGAAGCAGCCGACCGCCGCGGCCTTGTCGAAGAAATCCGCAAGGCCCGCAGCAAAATGACCGACGGCCTGCTCGGTGTAAACATCATGTGCGCCCTGACCAACTACGGCGACATGGTTCGCACCTCCATCCGCGAACGCGTGGATGTCATCATTTCCGGCGCCGGACTGCCGCTGGACCTTCCCGGGTATCTCCGCGAGATGTCCGAGGAAATGAAGGAAGACATTCGCACCAAGCTCGTGCCCATCGTCTCCTCCGGTCGTGCAGCCTCCATTTTGTGCCGCAAATGGGCCAACAAATTCGACTATCTGCCGGACGGTTTCGTTGTTGAAGGCCCCAAAGCAGGCGGCCACCTCGGTTTCAAAGCCGAACAGATCGACGACCCCGCATTCCAGCTCGAAAACATCGTCACCGACGTGGTCGAAGCCGTGACTCCGTACCGTGAAAAACACCACAAAAACATTCCGGTCATTGCGGCTGGCGGCGTTTACACAGGTGCAGACATAGCCAAATTCCTTGAACTCGGCGCTTCCGGTGTCCAAATGGGTACCCGCTTTGTGGCTACCGAAGAATGCGACGCCGACGAGCAGTTCAAACAAGCCTACATTAACGCGCAAAAAGAAGACGTAACCATCATCAAGAGCCCTGTCGGCATGCCCGGACGCGCCTTGAAAAACTCCTTCCTGGATGCGGTTTCCACCGGACTGAAACAACCCAAAAAGTGCGTCCATAAATGCCTGCATTCCTGCGCTGAGGAGAAATCCCCCTACTGCATCGCCCAGGCCTTGGTAAACGCCTACAGAGGCAAACTCAAGCACGGCTTTGCCTTTGCCGGAGCCAATGCCTACCTGGTAGACAAGATCGTCACCGTCAAGGAATTGATGAACGACCTCAGAGAGGAAGCGGAAAAGAAATTCCGTTCCTAGATCACCCAGATCAAACCATACACAAAGGCGGGTCCACAACGGACTCGCCTTTTTACGTTTATCATTTGGTGTCAAACCGCTACCATAGACCGCTTCTCTAGACAGTATAGAGATATTTGCATAGAGCTTGCTCAAACTACCTTGGGAGGTACTGATGAAACGTATTCTTATTATTGCTCTTGCTGCCCTGCTTCTGCCTGTCCTGGCCGGAGCTTCCGACTACAAGTACATTTCGCAGGACGACATGCGCACCCATCTGGACAACCACGACGCCGTGACCATCGTGGACATCTGCCCGATGGAGCAATTTGCCAAAGGCCACCTTCCCGGCTCCATTGAAACCAACGCCTACCCCGTGAAGACTGACGAAGAGCGCGCCAAGCTCGACGCAATCATGCCCAAGCTCACCACTTCAACAGACGACATCGTGATCATCTGCCCTGGAGGCGCTGGCGGCGCAAAGCGGACGTATGATTTTTACAAGGCCAAGGGTGTGGACGAAAGCCGTCTGTTCATTCTGGAAAAAGGGATGAACGGCTGGCCGTATCAGACCGTTGCCAAGTAAGGAAAAGACATAAGAAAGGCCTCCGAATCGGAGGCCTTTTTAGTGTCAAATGCAATGCGGGTTATTCAAACCGACGGGCAGTGATGACGGAAACCGGATCAGCCGGGACATCGTCAAAACCCTGATAGCTTTTGGTCTTGGCCTTGCTGATCTTCAAGGCCACATCCATGCCGTCGACAACCTCGCCAAACACGCAATAGCCAAAGTTCTCATCATCTTCGCCTGTATGATCGAGATCATCGTTATCGGCCACATTGATATAGAACTGTGACGTGGCGCTGTGCGGTTCGGGCAAACGCCCCATAGCCACGGAACCAGCCACATTCTTCAGCCCGTTGGTAGCTTCATTCACTATGGGATCCCGGGTTTCCTTTTCTTCCATGGAAAAAGTCAGGCCACCGGTCTGGATCATGAACCCCTTGATGACACGATGAAACAACGTGCCGTCATAAAATTCGTCATCAACGTACTGCAAAAAATTCTCGACAGTCTTGGGGGCCTTGTCAGGGAAAAGTTCGATCAGGATTTCACCTTCCGGTGTTTCCAGAAGGACCAATGGGTTTTCCATTATCTACTCCGTATCATTGTTGTTTGTATCATCATTTGTTTCTCCCGCTCTGGGATGTGCGGAATCGTATACCTGCATGATGCGCTGCATGTCCAGATGTGTGTATCGCTGGGTCGTCGTCAGATTCTCGTGCCCCAGCAATTCCTGCACACTGCGCAGGTCTGCCCCGGCCTCCAGCATATGAGTGGCAAAACTGTGCCTGAGCATATGCGGATGCACATCCTTGGGCAGTCCGGCCAACTTGCCCAGCTTGGCCACAATCCGATTGGCCTGACGCCGATCCAATCTTTTGCCGGCCCGCACACTCAAAAACAAAGCCTGTTCTGAATAATCGTCTTTCAAGAAGGCATGCCGTTGCTCCATGTACCGCCGAATCCGCTTTACAGCAGCATCTGACAAGGGAACAATGCGTTCCTTGCTACCCTTGCCGACCACACGGATGACATCGGAATCCACATCATTCATATCCAGTCCGATCGCTTCACTGATGCGCAACCCTGATCCATACAACACCTCTGCCAGTGCCATATCGCGCAACCCTTCCGGGTCTGGATCAAGCGCCGCCTCCATCATGGCCACGGCCTGATCAACGTTCAGCACCTGCGGATGCCGTTTCTCCTGCTTGGGATTACGAATGCCTGCTGTGGGGTCCTTGCTGATCTGCTTATGTCGGAGCAAATACTTGAAATAAGCCCGCAGACTTGAAAGCTTGCGCCCCATGGACGTCTTGGAAAGCTGACGCCGGTGCATCTCGGCCAGAAACCCCCGAACATGATCACGGGTAATCCGCCCAGGAGTTTCAAGGGAATGCTTCTTGGTCTTCAGGAAGTCCTGAAACTGATCAAGGTCGGTACCGTATGAGCGGATCGTGGCTTCTGAATAGCCCTTTTCAACGGACAGAAACGCGAGAAATCCCTGAACGAGTTCCCCTTTGCGGTTACGCTTTGCGTTGGTCGATGACATAGCTGCTCTTGGGATCTTCCTTGGCCTTTTTCTTCAACCCCATGGCTATGGATGAGACCTCACCATAGTGGGTAATCCGTTTGTTGGTGTTGACCACCACAGCCAACGAAATGGCCATAAGAGGAAAAACCTTGGTGTTGCCCTCCCGGTCAATGGAGGTGATGTTCCCGGCTTTTCGGTCAACCGGATCATAAAAATGGGGCACGATGTCATCAAAGGCCTTGATAATCCGCTGACACGCATCCTCCACCAGATCGGGCGGCAGAATGAAAACGAAATCATCGCCGCCAACATGGCCCACAAAACTCTGCACTCCCTGGTAACTGCGGATGGTATTGACGATAAGACGAGCCGACATCATCAGGATTTCATCGCCGCGGGAAAAACCGTACTTGTCATTATATGACTTGAAATAATCGAGGTCGCAGTAGGCCAGGGCGAAATCATCACCACCGTCGATAAGTTGCTGGATTTTCTGGATGATAGATGTATTTCCCGGCAATTTGGACAGCGGGTTTGCGTCCAGCGCCCGCATGGCCCGACACAGGGTGAGGTTGATCCGATCCCGCACCTCGGACGGGTTGAACGGCCTGACCAGAAAATCGTCCACTTCAACCTTGTTCCAGTTCCATGGTGTTTCCACATCAACAGGATCAACGCACATGACAACCGGCAACTGTCGGTAGACGTTTTCGCTCTTGACCAGATTGGCAACCTCACGACCGGAGATGTCCGTCAGTCGATTATCGACCACAAGCAGGTCAGGCGGCTCGTTGAACATGTGCTCGATGGCTTTGCCACCCTTGTCGAACACGATAAATTCAAGAACCTCGGGAGACCACATCTTCTGCAGCATCTCGGCAAGGGATTTGTCAGGGGAGAGGAGAAATCCGACCTGCTTGCGTTGGAAGAGGGATTCTTCAAGTGTCTGGCTCATATAGAGAACCTAACAGAGGTAAGAAGAATTAGAAAGTCAGGTCTGACACTTCAAGGAGCTGATCAGACATTTCGTCCATGACCTTATCCAGATCCGACATCTTGAATTTCAATTCAATAAGCGCCTCGGGACGCAGATAGGCGGTCTGATCGTCGCCGGAATTACCGAACTCAAACAACCGGACAAGAAAATCTCCGATATGCACCACACAGGACATCGGTTTGTAGAACTCGGCCATCTGCGGCGCATGATGCCGGCTCATGGATTCACGAATATTGGGCGGCAATCCCCAGTGACGGGCAAGCCATGCATTGATGCGATCATGGCCGAACCCGAGAACGTCCTTCTCCGCCTGAAAATAGGTCATGTCCTTGGTCTTTACTGTTTCCAGCACGGAGGCGTGCACCTCCGGCAACTGAACGGCAGTGACAACCTTCCCGAGATCATGGAGCAACCCGGCAACCGCATACTCTTCCGGATCTTCGAATCCGGCCCGCCGGGCAATGATGTTACAGGCTGTCGCGCACCCGAGGCTGTGCTCCCACAGCCCTTTCATGGCCTGGACCATCATATCGAAGACCGATGTGGAAATAATAATGCCGCGCACGACGTTGAACCCCAGCAGGACCAGGGCATGCTGGATGGAGCTGATACGACCGGGAAAACCATAGATCGGAGAATTGACCATCTTGAGCACTTTGGCCGAGAGCACCTGATCCGTCGAGATGACCTTGGCTATGGCATCGGTGGATGCGTCCGGATCTTCCACAAGCTTGGAGACCTTCTGAAGAACATGCGGCAACGTCGGCAGGTCCTTGACCTGAAGGATCTCACCACGAATACTGGTTTTCAGATCTTCGGCCATGTTCTATCCCTCACTCTCGACAGGTTCATCCGGTTCATCATCAGCCGCCATGGCAGCCTGTATGGCCTTGGCCTTGGCTTCCTGGGCCGCAGCCTTGATCTGAAAATACTGCCCCATACGACCTTTAACACGCATCATCCATTTGTCCTTGGGATGCTTTCGAAACAGAACATCCAATCGCTCCAGACGTTCGCCCCACTTAGTCCCGGACCCGGCCCCGCCCATGTCGACGGGATTACCCTTGACGGTTATGCGTTCGATCTTCATTGACTCCAGCCTGCTGATGAGGCTCTCCGTCAGTTCCATGCCTTCAGCCATGATGGTCATGCCGTTCTCCTTGGTCACAGGCTTGGCCAGCATCATACCGGGAGCGGCGAGATTGATAGGTATTTTCTGCATGTTTTTACCGAGTCAGAAGTAGTACATTTCAAGGAAGGAATACACTGATGGAGGATTTCACTCAAGTCTGTGCAACCCTAATTAATAAAAGTATATCAAATAACGTAGGGATTGCATGCCAAATCAACGAAAACAGACTTCAATGCTCTCCCCCTCATACGCATCAGGCCTCCCGGACAAGATACCACATGCCAGGCAACTGCTGAACGGCCCCACGCATCTCAAGCATGAGCAATATTCTGCTGACAACAGGGGAATCCCAATCAAGAGCGCGCCCCAAGGCATCAATATGCATTTTGTCCTTCTGATCCAAAAGTCCAAGGACTTTTTTCTCATCCTCGGTCAACGACATGGCCTCCCTGTCAGCCTGAGGCGGTCTTCTTCTGACCGGCGCAGGAGGTTCGACACTCTTTGCTTTAGGCTTGGCTTTCTTTTTGACAACAGCCTCTTCCAGATCAACGCCGTTCTCGTTCATACCTGAGGTCGGATCAGGAACATGCGCCAACTCCCGTGCAAAATCATAGCGCAGGATTTCAACGATATCATTGGCACTCTCCACCAAGGCTGCTCCCTGCTTAATAAGCCGATGGCACCCGGTGAATGTAGGCTGACCAATCGGTCCCGGTACGGCAAAAACATCCCTGCCCTGCTCTCCGGCCAATCGTGCGGTGATTAAACTCCCACTGTTATGAGCGGCCTCTGCCACCAGCACGCCCAGGGACAACGCACTGATGATACGATTCCTGACTGGGAAATACCCCGCCCTCGGTGTGACGCCCGGGCCGTATTCCGTGACCACCAGCCCCTTTGTGTCGAGCGACAGCCGGACATCCATGTTATCGGCAGGATACTCTACATCCAACCCACACCCCAACACGGCGATGGTGCTGCCCACCCCCTTGAGTCCACCGAGATGCGCCTGCCTGTCGATGCCAAGCGCCAGCCCGGATATGACGGTCACGCCGATGCGCGAAAGCTGGGCGCTTATTCTCCCCGCGGTTTCCAATCCCAGCGGCGTGCATTCACGCGCACCGACAACGGCCACGCCGGGATTCCTGAAAAGAGACACATCGCCACGAATATAGAGCATTGCCGGAGGATCAGGTATCTCTTTCAAACTTGCGGGAAAACGGGGATCGAACCAGGTGACCACATCCATTTTCTTCTTCAGGGCCGCCCTATATTCTACCTCTGCCTTCTCACGCCAGACCTCAGCCTGACATTTGGAAGCCTGAGCCGCGGTCGCCAACCCCAAAGCAGGCCAGGCTGCGGCATCCTGAACGGCCTCATATGCGCTTGGATAGTGCTGAAAAAGTTCCCGCCACACCTTGGGACCAAGGCGCGGGGTGTGCTTGAGAGCGAGACAGGCGAAAAAATCCTTGTGCAGATCCATCAACGGAATCCCTTGAAAAGAGACATGACCGGAATCCCGCAGGAGGGACCCCGGCCATGCATGGTATCATTCAGAGTGGCTAGCCACCAAGCCGCTTCAACTCCTTGCGACCAATCCTGGCGGCATCGGATTTGGGAAAATCCTCCTCCAGGGCCCGTATGTAAAATACGGCATTATCACGATCTCCGACCTTGTCATAGGACATGCCTATCTTGAGCAAGGCAGATGCGGACTTGTCGTGCTTGGGGAACTGGCCTGTCACTTCCTTGAATGTCAGGATGGCCTGAGGGAAATTTTTCTGGGAATAATAGGTTTCGCCCTTCCAATACAGTGCATTGGCAGCCAGCTTGTCCTTGGGATATTGTTTCAGGAACCGGTCAAACGTGGCCCGCGCAGCTTCAAACTCACCACTGTTGTACTGCCCATACCCCTTGGCATACAAATCCTGAGGACCAGCAGACGCGACCACAGGCTTAGGTGCAGCTTTCGGAGCGGCTTTCGGCGTCCTGTCAACAACTTCAGGCGAAGGTATGGTGGCCGGCGGCTTGGGAACAGTGGCCCACGGCTTCTCTTCGCCGCTCTGATCCGCTTTCTTCTCGGGAGGCTGCTGCCCTTCGACCCAGGCGTCATCTTCTGGAGTCAGGTCGGTCACCCAGGTGTCGTCCATGGGCGGTTCGGCTCCAGGAGCGGGTTCCGAAGCAGGTGCATCCCCTTTGAGCGCAGCCATCTCCATCTCAAGAGCTGCCAGACGCTGATCGATCTTCTCGCGATTCTGCGCATCCTCATCAGACATCTGACGCTGCTTTTCACGGAAATGAAGAAAATTCTCTTCAAGACTTTTGAGCCGCCATTCCATACTGGCCGAATCAGTGGAGGCTCCCTGTCGAGTGGCGGTACAACCAATCATGGACAGACCAATGAGGGTTAACAGTAGGAACTTCAAAAATTTCATCGATGGATTCTCCGCATACTCCGGTTGGGCGTTTTATAGGGAATAGGCGATACAGCGATTTTTTGCAAGGAAGCGATAGCAATTCTTCAATGAATATCGCAAAAGCAAAACCTTGCATGACAGCCGTTTTTCAGGCAAAAAACCCCCACCTACTGCAACGGCGCACAGCACCCCAAAACTGGAGATCCACCACATGGACCTGAATGAAACCCTGAGAATGATCACCTATATGCTGATCCCGGCCTTCTTCAGCCTTCTTGGCATGGCAGCTCTGGGCAGCCCGGCCATCGCCCTGCTCGGAGAGATTTCGGCCAAATCACAAAAAAAAGTCTTTTTCGATAAATATGGACAACAGAGCAGCGCCATGGGGCTCATGCTGACACTGTTCACGCTTGTCATCTATGGAATCACGCTTGGCATCTTCCTGTTCAAGTCGCCGCAGGGCAACTCATTTGTCCTTGATACCAAGTCGCCGCTCTTCATTCCCCTGCTTTCCTATGCGGTCTTTATTGTTGTCGGCATTCTGTATTTCGCGACCTGGAAAAAATTGCGCAATCTCAAGAGCGTTCATATGTTGCTCGGCGTGATCTCGACCCTGTCTGCCATGGTCTGTGTCGCCTATGCCATCTATGCCAAGCTCTCCATTGCCCTGACCATGGGGTCAGATGCGGCAGGAAACACCGCTACCGCGATCTCCATGGCCCAGCCCATGTCGACCATGTTCGTCTTTCTGGTTCTCTCTGTTGCCGCGGCGCTCAGCGTCACCTATCTTGTCCTGCGCCGGGAAAAAGACGATTTTGGCCGCGATTATTACAACTTTGCTCTCAAACTGGCGTCCCGTTGGGCGGTTCTGCCCATGATCGCCTTTCTCGGCTGTCAGGGGTGGCTTTTTGTCCTGCTCCCCCAGAATTTCAAGACCCTGGTTCTCGACACGCCGCTGGCCTATGTATGGGCATCGCTGGTCGGTCTGGGCGTGATTTGCGTCATCCTCTGGATGGCTCTCGCCAGAAGCGAATCCCCGCTCCGACTCAAAGGTGTGGCCTTTGTAGCCGCCGCGCTTCTGTGGATCATGCACACATTAAACGCAACGCTGTTCATGAATTTCATGTCCATGCTCTAGCCAAAGACACAAAAAAAGGCCGGGAAGCAATAATTGCTTCCCGGCCTTTTTTTTATTGAAACTACTTTCCGCGTGGCAACGAACCTCCCACCAACAGTGGCTCCTGTTTACGGCCAAGCTGTGTGGACAGAGAATAGATCTCGTGCGGATCAAGAATAAGCACCACCGAGCCATCGCCCATGATGGTGGCACCGGACAATCCCTTGAGATTGAAATTGTTCAGGTACTGGCCAAGCGGTTTGATAACGATCTCCTGACGCTCCAGAAGACGATCCACAACCAGACCAAGCCGACGGTCATTGTCTTGGATAACAACCATAGGCAATACGTCGCGATCATCCATGGACTGCGGCAAATCAAGCAGTTCGGCCAGCTCGACGATACCCAGCACCTCCCCGCGTAACGTCACCGCCTTACGGTTGTTGACGTCGGAGAGTTTCTCCACCTCAATCTTGGTGGTCTCGGACACGGCGTCCAGCGGAATGGCAAACGTATCTCCCGCCACCTGCACCATGAGAGCATCAATGATCGCCAGTGTCAGCGGCAGGGTCAGGGTTAATTTGGTCCCCTTGCCCACTTCAGACTGCGTATTCACGCTGCCCTTGAGGTTCTTGATATTGGTCTTGACCACATCCATTCCCACGCCTCTACCGGAAATGTCAGTGACTTTCTCCGCAGATGAAAAACCGGGAGCAAAGATAAGGTCCAAGGCCTCACGGTCATCCATGGCATTGGCTTCCTCCGGGGTGATGACACCCTTTCGGATAGCCACCTGCTTAAGCTTTTCCGGGTCCATGCCACGTCCGTCATCCTCTACCTCGATGGCAACGGAATTTCCCTTGTGATAAGCGCGGAGCCAGACATGGCCTTTGGACTTTTTGCCTGCCGCCAGACGCTCTTCCTCGCCTTCAAGACCATGGTCAACAGCATTACGGACAAGGTGAACCAGCGGATCGCCGATCTCCTCTACCACGGACTTGTCAAATTCGGTCTCTTCGCCTTCCATGATCAGTTCAACCTGCTTGCCGGATTTGCGGCTCAGGTCACGAACAAGTCGTGGGAAGCGGGAAAAAACAGTCTGAACCGGTACCATGCGTACCTTCATGATGGTGTCCTGAAGGTCATCTGAAATACGCGCCATGGCATAGGTGGTCTCTGTGAGCTGCTGAGCGACCACATGCACATCTTCCTGCCCTTCTTCCAGAGCACGGGCCAGCATGGCGTACCGGTTTCGGTTGATAATCAACTCGCCGATGACGTTCATCAGGTGGTCCAGCTTGTGGTGGTCCACACGGATGGTACTCGACACCTTGTGCTTGGCAGGAGCAGGTGCGGCCGCCGCCTTTTTGGCAGCAGGCACATTGGGCTTGGCAACCGGTTTCGGGGCTGCCTTGGGTGTCGGTTGTGACGCAGGCTTTGAAGCCGGATTCGGCGCGGATTCAGCGACCGGTGCAGGAGGTGCGACCACTGGCTCCGGTTCGGGAGCGGGAGACGAAGCAGGTGCCTCTGCTGGCTGCGCAGTAGGTATCGAGGCGGTATTGGTCACGGACGCTGCCGCGCCGTCGCCCTTGCCTACGTTTACTGTGGGATCTTCGACAGGGCCACCGGTCAAGACCTCCATCTCCTTGAGAATCATATCCTTGAGAATTGCGAATTCTTGTTCCAGAATATCCAACATCAACGAAAAATCCATGTCAGTATTACGGGCCTGATCAACCAGCCCAACAGTCCGACCGGCGAACTCCTTGACCTCATCCAATCCCATGTACCCGGTGGAATTATGAATGGTCTGAAAAATACGAAAAAGGCCATCAATGATCTCGCGTTGGTTGGCATCTTCCCTGAGCATAGCAAAAGCAATCACAGTGCCTTCGAGCTGCTGATTTATGGTCTGAACAAACAAGGCAATATCTTCGGGGTCGTATTCCTTGCCAGCGGCTTCTGCCGGAGCATCCGCTACGGGTGCATTCTCGACCGGGGCCTCTTCCCCCTTGGATTTAACGCCTCCCAGGCCGCGAACAGCATCGACATTGCCATCCCCGGTCACCTTTTGGAGGATCTGAGCCATGACACTGGTGTCCACCGGCTGGACCTTATTGGTCGCGATGTCCACCTTGGAAACGAGCATTTCGATGAGATCGACGGCTGCCAACAACAGGTCAATCAACCCCTGGCTGGATGCGATCTCACCCTTACGGACATTATTGAGCAGCGTTTCAGCTTCATGAGTCAGGGAATTGAGTTCCTTGAAGCCTATTATGCCACTATTGCCTTTCAGATTATGAAAATATCTGAAGGTATCATTGATCAGTTCATTACTGTCGTCGGGATCCCCTTCCAAAGCCAGGAGGCAGCGGTTGAGGTTCTCCACAATTTCCTGTGCCTCTTCGAGAAAATCGGCCAGATGGCCTTCACCCACGGTCGTCAAGACATAGGGAGTGGCATCAAAGTCGGGATCTGGCTGTGGGTCGAATGATGAGGGCATGGCTTCCTCCCCAACTTGATCCGTCTCCTGGACGGATTGAATGACAGGTGCAGGTTCAGGTGCAGAGGTACTCTCCTGAACTGGTTCCTCTTGAACAGCGACAACTGTTTCAGGTTCACAGACAGGCTCATTGGCCGGAGCGGATTCAGCCAGCTCGCCCTTGAGAGCCAATTCAATCTGAGCGATGATCGGGGAGGTGTCGACATCCCCTTCCACGCCACTGCTCTCCAGATTATCAACCATGGTCCGCAGGGCGTCAGTGGCTGAAAGAATCAAATCCATGATGGACTCGGTGACCAGCATGGACCCCTGACGCAATTCATCCAGAATATTCTCTGCCTTGTGCGCCAATCCATTGATCTTGTTCAAACCAAGAAAGCCGGAAGCTCCCTTGAGAGAATGCATTGGACGAAAGATCTCATTGAGAAGGGCCAGATTTTCCGGACTCTTTTCAAGTTCGAGCAAGTTGGGTTCGATTGTTTCCAGATGCTCTTTTGCTTCGAGAAAAAAGTCGGCTAAAATTTCTTGATCGAGAAAGTCCTGACTCATGGATTTCCCTTAAAGCTGTGAACGCCCGCTCCAAAACAGGAACAGAGACGCTCGGATTGTAACTCACCCCATGCACACTGCAACGGAACCTCTATCCAAGCAACATCTTGACATTTCTGACAAGTTTTTCAGGCTGGGCGGGTTTGACCATATACAGATTTGCGCCCACAGTAAGGCCTGTTTGAATATCCTTATCCTGTCCTTCAGTCGACAAAACCACGATGGGAATATCTCTGTAAGCTCCCTGCTCGCGGACATTCTTGATGAACGTCAATCCATCCATACGGGGCATATTAACATCGGAAACGATCAAATCAACCTGGTTCAAGCTATATAGCTTTTCCAAACCATCCAGACCGTCCTCCGCCGTGGTGACCTTGAAACCTTCTTTTTTCATTATGAAGGCCACAAGATTTCGCACAGTCTTTGAATCGTCCACTATCAAAATATGTTTAGGCATAGTTCCCCCTTGAAGAACAAATCGAATACCAAAAAAATCCATCCGAAGCCATGCTCATCCTACTCTTCCTTTTTATAAATGATCGAGCCAGGATAATGAATCGGCTTAAAAGCTCGGGTAATATTGTGCAACGACTCCGAATGCCCGATTACGAGGTACCCACCGGGCAACAGGTTATCATAAAATGCACTAATGACCTGCTTTTTCATTTCATCATCAAAATAAATAATAACATTTCTGCAAAAAACGATCTGCGAACGCGGTACACGCTTTACCTGAATCCGGTCCTTCAGATTGATCTGGCCGAAGCTGACCAACCGCTTCACTTCCTGATTTAGACGGTTCTGCCCCGACTCAAGTTCAAAATATCTGTCCGCCACATCCTTCGGCGTCGTACGCAAAGTGTAGTCGTTATAAACAGCTCTGCGCGCGGACTCGAGAACACGCTCTGACAAATCATTTGCCGTAATCCGAATGTCCCAGGTAGGCACTTCCTTTTTCAACATCTCATGAATAATCATGGAGATGGTGTATGGTTCCTCGCCTGTCGAACACCCTGCAGACCATATTCTAAGCTTCTTGCCCTGATGGCGAGCCTTGCTGACCACTTCGTTGAGCACTTCATTTTGAAAAACATCGAGCTGGGGCGGATTCCGATAAAAACTGGTCTCATTGGTAGTGATAACCTCGAACAGCTTTTTCATCTCCTGGGCCTTTCCGACATCAAACCTCAGCAGGTTATAGTATTCATCAAAATTCTTGAGATTGAGCTTCTTGAGTCGGTTTCCCAGCCGGTTCTCAAGCAGATATTTACGATTATCAGCAACATATATACCGCATTGGGCATAGATAAAATCCCGCAAATTCGTGAATTCCGAGTCCGAAATCTTGTGTTCCTTGCCGAGGGATATGCTTTTGGAAAAAAGCGAAGACATAGAATGCGCCTACTCCTGGAATTCCTGTATCTTGGCGATAGCGTCTTCGGCTGCACTCACCAGTTCATATTCGTCGCTGTTGGTCACATCAAGCAATGCCGTAAAGGCCTGTGTCCCACCGATATTCCCCAAAGCCTCAATGGCTTTCATGACCACGAACCGGTTTGGATCATTCAACATATCAATCATGACCGACGCCGCTTCCGCCGTGGCGTGTTCACCCAGAGCATCCATCGCCCGGATTTTTACCCAGTCGTCGTGGTCATTCAACGCATCCAGCAGATACGGGATCATTTCCTCGTCGTAATACCGGCCCATGATCTCAATGACGGTCAGCCTGACGTCCTTGTTTTCATCGGACAACCTTCTCAAAACCAGCGGCCGCCACGCCTCACTCGCTTCAGAGGCTGAAGCCAGGGCCTCCACAGCGACCTTGCGGATATCAGGCTCTTCATCCTCGGCTGCCTGTGTCAACAGATCAAAGTTGTCCATGGCCCCCAGTTTCCCCAGAGCATACGTGGCCATGAGACGATGGATGGCAGACAAACTTTCAAACATATCACGGAAGTGGCTCCGTACCTTGTCGTCTCCGATGGCGATACATGCCTCCAGAGCGGCTTCCTTGACGTCATCATACTGATGATCCATGAGTGGGAAGATACGTTCTGCCACTTCAGGCAGTCTGAGCTTTTCGCCCAGAAAATATACCGCACTCTTCAGGACAGTGCCGTCCGTATGCTCATCGAGCACTCGTGAAAAGAAGTCCTTGGCACAGTCCTTTCCACGAGAGGCGATGACGCTGACGATCTCCCGCTGCATGGTCAGCCCGGCTTTCCAGAACGCATCCATCAGCACGGAGCAGACCGTATCCTCTTCAGCACTGGTATCAAAGGCAATCTGTGACAACACCTGAACGGCAACACGCGCTACACCAGCATGTTCACCAAGCAGGCCATCGTTGAGGGCTTCGGTCATGCCGATTTCGGCCAAAGACTGGGTAATGCTGCTCAACCGATCCTGATCCCGATCATAATCCAGATCGCCGGCGATGGACAAAATTCCTTTGGACGCCTCTTCGCCGCCCACATGGGCCAAGCCCTGAATTGCCGCATCCTGAATTTCCACATCTTCATCTTCGAGAGCCACCAGCAGATATTGCCTGAACCGCTCACGCTCCCCTTCACTCAGCAGGGTCAAAGACTTGCCGCCAAGAATCTTGACCACAGCCTTGACGATCTTGTTCCGCAACGCTGTCGGCGCATCCGGCATACGCTTGAGCAACAGGGTAACAGCCTTGACGTTTCCGAGTTCACCCAGAGAATCTATGATCATGGAAGCCACCAGATCAGACGCACTGTCCAACGCCTTGACCAGCGCATCCACGGAGCTTGCGTGCCCGATCTTGGTCAACGCTTCGATGACGGAGTATTGAACCCACTCCTCATCGTCGATGGCCCGATTCAGACACGGGGCAGCCTCTTCCAGACCAAGCTCGCCAAGACTGACTGCGGCCTGATAGCGGACGTTGACTTCAGGGTCCCTCAGCAACGCGTCACACAAAGGCTCCACTGCCAGCATATTGCCGGTGGAACCGAGAATATCGGAAACAAAAATCCTTATGTCGGCATCGTTATCATGAATCAACCCGATGAGGGATGCCATGTCCTGATTGCCTACCTCGCGCAGAATATCCATGGATAGATTGCGCACCGGAGCCTCGTCTGAACGCAGCAACGGAATGACCGCCTGTACGGTCTCCTTGCCTCCGATTTTGCGTAGGCTGCTATCCACGGCTTCCTGAATGCCCAGATGATGTGTCTTCAACAATTCTGCCAGTTTGGGCACGGCTTCGACACAGTTGTCCTCGCCAGCCATAAATGCGCTTTCCCGAACAACTTCTTTGTTGTCGCTGCCCAAAAGTACCAGGTACTCAGTACAATCCGCCATGTCTCAAGTCCTCCCAGTAGGGTTTTCGAGGTTCAATCCACCTGGTTTACTTATATAAATTTTCCATGATGGCATTAGACATATCATCAAGATCAATAATTTCGTCAGCCAACTTCGCATCAACAATCGCCTTGGGCATGCCATAGACAACACACGTAGAGTCACTTTGCGCCAATGCCCTGCCACCTTTACTCTTGAGATCTCGAATCCCTTCGCAGCCATCATAGCCCATGCCGGTCAGGATGACGCCAAGGGCACGCTTGCCAACAGCCTTGGCCACAGAACTGATCATCACATTGGCTGAGGGTTTATAGAGTTCACCAGCGGGTTCATCAGTAACCACCACATCCACTCGGCTTATTTTCTGATCCAGAACAAGATGCCTGCCGCCAGGAGAAATGAAGACATGGCCCGGTTTCAGAACATCACCGGTTTCGGCTTCTTTGACCGTGAGCTTGCTGACACCATCAAGACGGGCGGCAAAGGGACCGGTAAACGCTGCGGGCATATGCTGCGCAATGACGATCGAGGCCGGGAAATCTTCGGGAAGTGATGACAGAATTTTCTGAACAACAGGAGGCCCGCCAGTGGATACG
This sequence comes from Pseudodesulfovibrio sediminis, assembly GCF_020886695.1. Taxonomy (NCBI): domain Bacteria; kingdom Pseudomonadati; phylum Thermodesulfobacteriota; class Desulfovibrionia; order Desulfovibrionales; family Desulfovibrionaceae; genus Pseudodesulfovibrio; species Pseudodesulfovibrio sediminis. Next base: position 160,422 of record NZ_AP024485.1, on the reverse strand, counting down.
CCAATGGCGACCACGTCACGAACTGGCCTGCTGCCAGCCACTCGACGCCTTCGAACAACCGGCGCAGGTTTGGGCCGCACGGCACGAGCCGACACATGCCGCATCTTGCGAAGAGCAACGGTCTTGACCCGGGCAATAAGATCTTTTTCTATTTTGATGATATCCAGCGAAACCTTGGACAACTGCTTCGGTATAAAATCAACAGCCCCGAGCTCCATCGCCTTCAGGGTAGACTCTGCCCCTTCGGTAGTCAGGGAACTGACCATGAGAACAGGTCGCGGCGACTCCATCATGATATGCCTCAGAGCGGTCAGCCCGTCCATTTTGGGCATCTCGATATCCATGGTCACGACATCAGGATCTAGGCTCCGCACCATGTCCAGTCCTTCCTGACCATTATTAGCAGTACCGACCACAGTAATATCGGGGTCTTTATCGAGCATCGTGCTGAGGGCTTTTCTCATAAAAGCGGAATCATCCACAACGAGCACTTTGATCACGTATACATCTCCTTTGAAATAAGCCGGATAGCAAGCATATACCGTCTTCCGACGATACAGCTCCAGCATCGCACTCACCGCAGGCGACACCCTTAGCCGATCACCCCCGAAAGGATTATTTTGTCATTCAATCTCCGAACTTTAGGCAGAATTAGCACCTTTGTCCACAAACTTGCGCCGAGTTGTACATTTTGGCTTGCCTTTTCGTCACCCGTGAGCTAAACACCCCTCTCACGCAATCGGGATGTGGCTCAGTCTGGTAGAGCGCTGCGTTCGGGACGCAGAGATCGGAGGTTCAAATCCTCTCATCCCGACCAGAAAAATCAAGGACTTACAGCAAATAGCTGTAAGTCCTTTTTTTGTTTTGTTCCCCCATTGCTAACAACAACTGCAATTCCACCTGCTACTGCCTCGCCTATTCGATAAATAGAAATAAAAGCTAAGGTAAAAACACAGATTGGTGCGGCAAATTTAGATTCAAAAAAAGCACCCGTCTTTCAAGAGAAAGACGGGCGCAAATGCCGTTTAGGGCTTAACTACGAAAACTACCAGCGGGGGCGTTCTTCGCGAGTACCGTTGTCATCCATTTCGACGAAACCAAAGCCATTGGGACGACCAGTTTCACGATCTTCGATGAGATTCACGGAAAGGACTTCGCCGAAAGCTTCAAAAGCTGCACGTACTTCGTCTTCAGTGGAGGTCCAAAACAAGTTGCCAACATACAATTCTTTAGACATTCAAATTCTCTAAACAGTGATAATGTATAGCGCCAATTCGCCAAAAAAAAGAGCCGCGTACAAGATGCGTACACGGCTCCTCGATAGACTTTGTTCAAATTCAAACCAGCGCTAGCATGGACTGCACCTACACGTGCACGGCTGATATATAAACGAATTACTCAGTTCTTGATGGAAGTAAAGCAACACGCTTTCAGTAAATGAAATTCAATACTATTTTTTCAAAATACAGAGAACTTTGAAATATATTATGCTGATTATTACAACACATAAAGCACATATTTCAACATATAATCTTGAACTATATTATCATCATAAAGCATGTATTCGTTAAATAAAAAAAAATAAAAATTTAATTATGACTTGTAAATAATATTTCTATGTTATGTTACTATGATAATTTTTAATTACTTTTCATTATTATTAAATTGGCATGACAAAATCATACGTCAAATTATCAATGTGATATCACCACACCAATTTAGTAAACCAATCTTTTACTAAGGATTTACTATGATAAATAAGGAGCTTGCAGTTGTATACTGCGAAAGTTTATTTGGCGAGATGGATGGGAAAACGGCCAACGGGCTGACCCGTTACTCTAACAAGTATGAAATTGCAGGCATCATCGATAGTACGAAAGCTGGCCTGGACGCAGGAGAAGTACTTGACGATGAAGCCAATGGAATCCCTATATACAAAGATCTTCAAGAAGCTCTTGAGAGGAAAGGCGACTCGGTAACAATATTTATTTATGGCATGGCCCCTTTGTCCGGAGCCTTCTCTTCAACAGACCGCGATGTGATATTTTATGCGATGGAGAGAAGTCTCGACATCGTCAATGGACTTCATGACTTCCTCACTGATGATGAAGACTTCACCAGAAAAGCCGCCGAATGTAATGTCCAGTTACATGACATTAGAAAACAACAAGACATCAAACAAAGAAGCGTATTTACCGGCGATATCAGCAAGGTTGAGTGCCCAAAGATTGCCGTCCTTGGAACGGATAGCGCAGTGGGAAAACGAACAACCTCAGTCCTATTGACTCAAGCTCTTCAAGACCTTGGGCTTAACGCCATAATGATCGCAACAGGACAGACCGGTGTGATTCAGGGAGCTGAGTTCGGGGTTCCATTAGACGCTTTGAAGGAACAATTCATTTCGGGCGAAATGGAAAAGGCAATTATCGGAGCTTGGGAAGCAAAGCAGCCGGACGTCATTATTCTCGAAGGGCAAGGTTCGCTAAGTCACCCTGCCTATTTGAGTTCGTGCTTCATCATAAGAGGTGGACAACCTGAAGCGATCATAGTTCAGCACCCACCAAAACGAGAAAGCCTCGGCGATTATCCAGACATCAAAATGCCTGACCTGCAAGATGAGATCGAACTTATTGAAGTTTTCTCAAAGTCTCCTGTAATTGGCATCGCCATCAATCACGAAAAGATGTCCGATTCCGAGATGGACGAAACGATTGAGTCTTACCAGGAACAGTTTCAAATACCCACCACGGACATCCTCAAGTTCGGCTGCGATTCACTCATTGCAAACATATTGACCACTTTCCCCCAGCTCCAAGTCAAGCTGACTTAATGAAGACACCTTACCTTGAAATCGATCTGTCCAAAATACACGACAACGCCAAAAATCTGAACGCAATGTTCGGAGCTAGGGGCATTGAAATTACGGGGGTGACCAAGTGCTTTCTTGGAGATCCAAGAATTGCCAACGCCATAGTAACCGCAGGTATTTCTTCTCTCGGTGATTCAAGGATTCAAAACTTAATCCGCATGAAAAAAGCCCATGTAAACGCCCTTTTCACTTTGATCAGGACGCCTTCTGCGAGCGAAGTACATGATGTTGTTATGTACGCTGATGTGAGTTTCAATACTGAGTTGGCTGTCATAGCAGAACTCTCCAAGACCGCTATCGCACAGAAAAAAATCCATACCATCGTTCTCATGGTAGAAATGGGTGATCTAAGGGAAGGAATACTCCGCAAGGATCTCGGCAAGACGATCGAAGAAGTTCTCCAAATGAAAGGCATCCAAATCATCGGCTTAGGGACAAACCTTACGTGCTTGAATGGAATTGTACCAACTCAATACAACATGGACAATCTCTCCCGCTTGGCAAAGATGTATGAAAGGATATATGGAATCAAACTCTCTGTAATTTCTGGAGGAAATTCTGCCAATTTTAATTGGATGCTTGAACATGGCAACAAAAGCAAAGTGAATAATATACGACTTGGTGAGGCAATTCTTCTAGGAAGGGAGACTCTTTCGAGAAAGCCTATCGACCGTCTTCACCTTAATGCATTCTCCTTAGTCGCAGAAGTGATAGAGTCTAAAGTCAAACCTTCCCTCCCTGAAGGAAAAGCTGGGCAAGACGCTTTTGGCGACACACCAATATTTGAGGACAAGGGCGAAATGCTCAGATCAATTGTGGCGATGGGAAGACAGGATGTCCAGGTGAAAGGCCTCACCCCCATGATTGATGTGGATATATTGGGTTCAAGCAGTGACCACATAATACTCGATACCACAACAACCCCACTACATGTTGGAGATCATATACGATTTAATTTGGATTATGCGGCACTGTTGTCGTCAATGACGTCTCCATTTGTGGAAAGTTCATTTATTTAAAGCAAAACCCAGCTCAGAGCTATCAACAGCTTTATGCAAAAATAGAATCAAACTCCCCCCTAACGGGATCGTTCCAAGGACAGTAGACTTAATTCCTGGTCACATACTGGGGCACATCCCAGATCCCTTTTACCCCCCTTTTGCATGTGCCCAAGAAATAAACACCAACAATTACAAGACCTGCAAACCAAATCGCATCCTTCGGGACGCAGAGATCGGAGGTTCAAATCCTCTCATCCCGACCAGAAAAATCATGGGTTTACGGAAACACTCCGTAAACCTTTTTTGTTTATTGCTTACAATCACCCCACTCTCTTCAATTCACTAGGCAGCACCTCTTTCCCCCCCCTCGTCTTAAGAAGATGCACGATTAGCTTCACACCCTTCTTTTCGGAATTGCGCAAACCAGCTAGGTTCCACCTTTATTCACCCTGAAATCGAAAAGAGAAATCCTTTCAATTTTGGGGGAAATTTGGCATAGAAGTTTCCTGTCAAAAGCATGATTGTAATTAATTCAAAGGGATTTACTATGACAATATTAGGAACAGCCAAAACTGCATCTGCAAAGAAAATGATGCTTCTTGGTGGCGGCGAACTTGGTAAGGAAGTTGTGATTGAAGCGCAGCGTCTTGGCGTTGAGGTTGTTGTGGTTGATCGCTACGAAGACACCCCAGCCATGCAGGTGGCGCACCGCTCTTATACCATGTCCATGTTGGATGGTGATGCGCTTCGCCGAGTTATTACTGAAGAGAAGCCAGACTATATTGTGCCTGAGATTGAGGCTATTGCCACGTCTACTTTGGTCGAGCTTGAAAAAGAGGGATTCAATGTTGTCCCTACTGCCAATGCGACTAAGCTGACAATGGATCGTGAAGGTATTCGGCGTCTTGCTGCTGAGGAGGTTGGCCTGACCACATCGCCTTACCGCTTCGCCGATACAGAAGAAGAATACCGGGCGGCAGTGGCTGAAATCGGTATCCCATGTGTGATCAAGCCTGTCATGAGTTCTTCTGGGAAAGGACAATCCACTGTAAAAAGTGAGGCTGATATCCAAAAGGCTTGGGAGTACTCTCAGTCCGGCGGGCGTACTGGCGAAGGGCGTATCATTATCGAAAAATTTGTCCCTTTTGATTATGAGATTACCCTTTTAACCGTGCGTCACATTGATGGGACAACGTTTTGTGAGCCGATTGGGCACCGACAAGAAGATGGGGATTACCGTGAATCCTGGCAGCCGCAACCCATGAGTGAAGCGGCCCTTGCGAAAGCTCAAAAATATGCACGCAAAATAACAGACGCCTTAGGTGGGCGTGGCCTTTTTGGGGTTGAACTTTTTGTCAAAGATGAAGACGTTATCTTTAGTGAAGTTTCTCCTCGCCCTCACGATACAGGATTGGTGACTGTCATCTCTCAGGATTTAAGTGAATTTGCCCTGCACGTGAGAGCTGTTCTGGGCTTGCCGATTCCGGGTATTCGTCAATACGGAATCGCCGCTTCAAGTGTGATTCTATCTAATGGAACATCAGACAAGCCCGCCTTTGATGGCGTTGATGTTGCGCTTCGTGAAGCAGATACAAAGGTTTTAATCTTCGGAAAAGGCGAATGCGCTGGAGTCCGTCGTCTTGGCGTTGCTTTGGCCCTTGCTGACGACGTTGAGGGTGCTGTCGAGAAAGCAAAGAGAGTTTCTTCTGCTGTAACTGTTTTGTATTAGTTGCACTTTAGACCTATCTTATGACTGGTACGAGCCTGTAAAGCGGAGGATGTGCGCTCGCGTCTTTTCCCATAGATTTGGCGTTCGTTACACGCAACAAAGCCGAGCGCGTATGAACGCACTGACCTGCCCTCTTTTACAAGGCCCAAAACGATAGACAGCAATAATTTATAAGGTTCGCAAATCAAACCGCATCCTTCGGGGAGCAGAGAGCGGAGGTTCAAATCCTCCCGACCAGAAAAATTAAGGGTTTATGACAAATCGTCATAAACCCTTTTTGTTTGCGCTTTTGCAACCTTGTCTCTTGCTGCTTAAAGAGTGTGCAGAGGGGGGCCTACGGTTGCTCTTCAGCCAGTTTGATGTCGAGATCCTGCATGCTGTTCAGGAAATCGGTGGTGATGGCATCCTGACTTTCCCGTGTCATGCGAGAGCGGCAGAGATACCGCAGAGTCAGACAGATGCCCCCGGTGGAAACAGAGACGTACACTCTGGGGGTCAAGAATTTGAAGAAGACCTTCTTGCGTTCAAAGACCTTCTTGATTCTGTCGAGATCAATGGCATCGGCTTCGTAGTACCGCTCTACTGCTTGTAAGAGCAGTTCCCGACCGTTTTCCCAGTTATCCGTTCTCTGGATAGCAATCTGGACTTCATTCCAGACATATCCGGCTCCGCGAGTGGCATTGATGACCGGCAGGGTAAAGACCTGCGCGTTGGGGACCTTGATGAGGCGGCCAGTGCTCTGGCCTGCCGAATCCGACTTTCCCACCTCAAGAAGTGTGAAGTAGAACAACCCCTTGCCTATGACGTCTCCGGTCGAATCCCCGACCTGCACTCTGTCGCCAATGGCAAACAACTCACGCCAGAAAATGACGAATGAACCGAGGAAGTTGAGGATAAGCTCTTTGGACACAATCGTCAGCGCAGCCGCAACAATGGTCAACGCTGTCAGAATGGACCCAAGTCCTTCCAGCCAGATAAAAATCAACGCAAATCCAAAAAAGAAAATCGCCGTATACTTGATGGCAAACGGCGCTTCCGAGTTCCGCTTTCCCTCTTTGGTCGCAATGGAAGACGCGAGTTTAGCCAAAGTGTAGACAACCAGCATAAGCGCTACACTTTCCAGAGTTTTAATCACATATGTATTATTCAACCACTCCATCATGAGAGACTCCAAACAGATATTACATGGACAGCACAATCGGCATAAGTATAGTATTCAAAACAAGCATTAAGGAAATACATTCATTGATCAAGGAGTGAATGATGTTTGATTTTTTACATTGGAACCAAGTCAAAAACGACGCAGCTCCAGGCACACTTGTTTACGCAGGCGCCAAACGCGAATTCACTCCTTTTGTGCTCCACTATGCGTACAATAAAGAACAGGTAGTCGAAGCTCGCTATGAAGACGTAAGTCAATGCCTCTTGAAAAAGGACATGATCAACCTTCTGGTCGTCACCGGGGTGCATGTCCCAGACATGATCAAATCCATGGGAACCACGCTGAACCTCCCACTGCTCACGCTGGAAGATGTCATGAACACCGGTCAACGGCCAAAAATGAGCTGGGCCGACGATGATACGAGCTTTATTGTCATGAAGCATGTGGATGTCAAGAATGAGAATCTGGAAAGCCAACAGGTAAGCATTTTCTGGAGAGACGGACTCGTTATCCTCTTCCTTGAAAAAGAAAGCGATCTGCTGACAGGACTCATCAATAGGATCAACAAGGGAAAAGGCCGTATCCGAAATTCAGACAGTTCCTACCTGCTGACAGCGATTCTCGATACCCTGGTTGACCGCGAAATGGCGACCCTTGGCCAACTAAGTGAAATTGCCCAGGACCTGGAGAACCAACTCGGACAAAGAACGACTGATGATCTTCTGGGGAAACTGTATGAGCTCAAGAGAGAGACCATTCTTTTACGGAACATCCTTGTCCCTGTTCGAGAAATATTCAAGAACCTTATGCACGAAGATGCCGAAATACCGGAAACCGTCCTCCCCTTTTTACGAGACACCGCCGGACATCAGGATCAGATTGTTGAAGGGGTGACGGCTTTGCATGACATTCTGAAGTCCATGGTTGACTACCAGATATCCCTCATTGGAATCCGAACCAATAATGTCATGCAGTTCCTGACCGTCATAGCCACCATTTTCATTCCCCTGACATTTATTGCAGGAGTGTATGGGATGAATTTCCAATACATGCCCGAGTTGGCATGGAGATATGGATACTTCTACGCCCTAGGCGCCATGGGAGTGGTCGGTCTGGCCATGCTCATCTATTTCATGCGCAAGAAATTTTTATAAAATTTGAGTAGGCAAAAATGACGACACCACGTTCTTTCTGAGCACGGAATCACTCATGAATACAACAAATAAAAGGCCGCCAATACAATCAGCGGCCTTACAAGATTGTATTCTCAGGCTCTAGCCACCAAACCAACCAGGGGCAAGAACTCCAAGAGCCTTGGTGTAGTGAACACGCAGGTCCTCAAGTTTCCCGCCAATGATCTTCTCCTGAGCCTCCAATGAAGGGCAGACATCTATCATCTGTGAAGCGATGGCATCCAGCTCCTTCACAGTTGACTTTATAAGGATTATTTCATCAGCGATGTCAGCACCCTTGTCTGAAGCAAGGATATCATACAGACGCGCTTTCCACGTGTTGAGTTCCATCTCCAAGCCCTTGCAATAATGAGCAACAGCTTCCTGTTTACCAGCATCGGTAGGGCAACCATCAATCCCCATACAACTCGGGCAGGGACCAGGATAATCCATATTGGGCATACTCGTTCTCCTTACAGGTTGAAGTTAAAGGAACCACCATATTATCATGTTTTCTCTCGCTTGAAAGAAAAATCTTCACATTATAACACCCACCACAGACTTGAAATCTCATAGCCTCAGAACACGGTTCCCCCTTGAAACATGCGGTCCGAATTCGACTTTCGAGCAATCCAATTTGTATTGCCAATTCAATTCCTATACTTTAAGGGCTGACTCGCATTCAAAAGTAACAGTCCCAACCGACTCAGTCGTGACAAGAAAACTGGAGGGCCAGTTTGAAGATAAAAGAACCCAAAATGATCATTGGATGGCGGGAATGGCTTGCTCTGCCGGATCTCGCTGTTCCGGCCATCAAGGCAAAGGTGGACACCGGAGCCAAGACCTCGGCGCTCCATGCTTTTGACATCTCTCCGTTCGAAGAAGACGGCATGCAATTCGTCTCTTTCAACATCCACCCATTGCAGGGAAACGATGATATCGAAATCCCCTGCAAGGCGCCTCTCGTTGACCGCAGAAAAGTGATGAATTCAGGTGGACAAAGCCAGAAACGGTATGTCATAGCGACCACTCTTCAAATAGCTGGCCGGTCCTGGCCAATCGAGTTGACTCTCACCAATCGTGATGAAATGAAATTCAGAATGTTATTAGGAAGAAATGCCATGTCCGGGCGACTGATTGTCGACCCTCATCTGTCTATGCAGGCGGGCGCGAAACATGGAGCAAGAATATACGAAAAGGCCATCAGAGAAGGGAGCATCAAATGAAAATTGTCATCTTGTCACGCAAAAGCAGCCTCTATTCCACCAGCGCACTAGTTGAAGCCGGAATCAAAGCGGGACATGAAATCGAGGTAATCAATCCCCTTCGGTGTTATATGAATATTACGTCGCACAACCCAAGCATCCACTACAAAGGGAAACGGGTTGAAGGCGTTGATGCCGTCATTCCACGCATTGGGGCTTCGATCACATTTTTCGGCACCGCCGTTGTCCGCCAATTCGAAATGATGGATGTTTACAGTGTCAATGAATCCATCGCCATCACCAGATCCAGAGACAAACTGCGCAGCCTGCAACTGCTTTCACGCAAAGGCATTGGCCTGCCCGTCACCGGATTTGCCAGCTCCACAAAATTCACCGGGGACCTCATCGACATGGTCGGAGGCGCTCCCCTTGTAGTCAAGCTGATCGAGGGAACCCAGGGGATCGGAGTCGTACTGGCGGAGAACCGTCAGGCCGCCGAGAGCGTCATTCAGGCATTCCAGGGACTCAAGGCCAATATTCTTGTGCAGGAATACATCAACGAGTCCAAGGGCTCGGACATTCGCTGCTTCGTGGTCGGCGGCAAGGTGGTCGCCTCCATGAAGCGCACTGCGGCCGGTGATGAATTCCGCTCCAACATCCACCGCGGCGGCTCGGCGATTCCTGTAAAAATCACCCCGGAGGAGCGCTCCACCGCTGTTCGGGCTGCCAAGATCATGGGCCTTAACATCTGTGGCGTGGACCTTCTGCGCTCCAATCACGGCCCGGTAGTCATGGAAGTGAACTCCTCTCCCGGCCTCGAAGGCATCGAAAAGGCAACGGGCATCGATATCGCTGCCAAAATCATAACCTTCATCGAAAAAAACGCCAAACCCGGAAAGACCAAAACACGCGGAAAAGGTTAGCCTGATCCGTCCATACACTGAATAAAAAGGTCAGCACCATGGCACGACGTCCTATTGAAATAGGTGGGCAAACCATTGCCCCCGGCACACAGAAAACAGTCGTACTGCCGGTACCGGACACATATTTGCGGCAAGGCTCTGGCATGCCCGTGCATGTCTTCCATGGTCGCCGTGAAGGCCCGAGTCTGTTTGTCTGTGCCGCTATCCATGGAGACGAACTCAACGGCATTGAAATCGTCCGTCAACTGACCGGATTGAAACGGCTCTCCAAACTCGCGGGGACACTCTACGCCATCCCTGTCGTCAACATATACGGATTCATATCCAATACGCGCTACTTGCCGGACAGACGGGATCTGAACCGTTTCTTCCCGGGGAAAATCGGCGGTTCTCTTGCCTCCGAACTGGCTCTGGTCCTGTTCGACAACATCGTCACACAGTGTCAATACGGTATTGACCTGCACACCGGCTCGAACCACAGGACCAACCTCCCCCAGGTGCGCGGCAACATGGATGATGAAGTCGTGCTGCACATGGCGGAAGCATTCGGCTCCCCCATCGCCTTGAACATTGACGGGACAGAGGGCACATTGCGCTCCGCTGCCGAAGCCTGTGGAGTGAAAACACTGCTCTATGAAGCAGGAGAAGCACTCTGCTTTGATGAATTTTCCATCCGGGCCGGGGTCCGGGGAATCACTTCGGTCATGGAATATCTCGGCATGCTTGCCAAAAGAAAAGCCACAAAACGCAGAAAAGTCGCACTTCAGGTCGCCCATGACCGGACATGGTGTCGCGCTTCAGCAAGCGGTCTCTTCCGTGGCAAAGCCAAGTTAGGCGAACGTGTCAAAAAAGGGGAGATTCTGGGAACAATACATGACCCGTTCAGAAATGAATCCTTTGAACTCATCTCCCCCAAAAGTGGAATGGTCATTGGCACTCAATCACTCCCTTCGGTCTACAAGGGAGACGCGATAATGCATATTGCCTGCTTTGAAACTCTCTCTCAAGCAGAGGCGCAGGTCGACAGATTTTCTGAAATTGTAATGGGCAGCACCCCCGCCTCTTGAAGACGTGTCCTCTTTGCATCAATATCCGCTGTAACGAATGCAGCCTGCGTCCGCAGCAATATATCCAGATGCTCGGCATGTCTCCCTTCCAGCACGGCCCTGTGGTTTTCGCCTTGTCTGACCGCGGCCTGTGACGGCTCTCTGACATAATCCGAGACACGCAAATGCCTGATTGCGACATCTCCGAGATACGCTGCCGGAGTGCCCGCCCGAAGCAACCGGAGGTCCAGATCCAGATCATCGAACTGACTGGGAGAATAGAGCAGATCAAATCCTCTGTGGCGTATGAGCGTCTCCACTTTGAACAGGTGGCAACAGCCTGTGACCGATGCCGCATGCCGTCTATACCCGAACTGCGACGGCATCGCGCACTCTGTGAGCGGTTCCTGCATCACGACCGCATACCCCCGGCTTTTGGCGTCCTCCTGTCCAAGCAAAAAACCGTCACCGTGTTGAATCAGGGTCGGCGAAGTCGCATCCATCACGCGGCAGCCCCATACTCCGGCTTGAGGGAATTCTTCAGTACCGGACGCGAGGCCAAGCAACCAATCCGAAGGCACCAGAACATCGTCATCCAAATAGGTTATCCACTGTGCTCCATCTTTTCGGGCCGCATCGAGCAACCAGTTTCGTGCGGCCGGTGCACCGATATTAACCGGCAGGGAGACCACGTCCATATGTCCATTGAATCGCTCCTTCGCGGCCTCGGCCACACGCAGGCTGTCATCCTCACTGCCATTGATGAGCACGCGAATACGCACATCGCCCACCGTGTCACTCAGATCGGAAGCGAGCACGCTGTCCAGGGTCCGGGCCAATGCTTCGGCCTTGTTATACGAATAGATACTGACCACGCATTTGCCATCCAGACGAGTGGCCCGTTTCGCAGGAAAGACGAGGCTATCCATAAAAAGCAATGCAGAGGTGTGTTCAGGAAAATCAGTCAACACATCACCAAGCAACGCCAGGCTTCGTTCCTTGTCTCCGGCACCGGCGAGGGCTGTGGCCAAACGGTAACGCATCCCGGGCACAGCGAATCGAAGCAGCAGTTCCTCATACAGGGCAACAGCCTGAGCAAACCGACCATTTGAGACATGGACTCCGGCCAGCAAAAAAGTGGCAATATCCGGCTCCATGGGAACAACCAGACGAGTCAGGAAAGATTCAAGCCAATCCCACCGGGACAAAACCCCTTGGAAGGTCATGGCCTGCTGAACAATCGACAAAGGATTGCGCCCCTTGAGCCCTTTTTCCATGCGGGCACTCATGGCCTCCACGTCACCACTGACGAACAACTCCTGCATTTCCGGGTCGCCCTCACCGCGCATCTTTTGTGCAACAGCGCCGGCAAGACGCACGGCTTCAGGGGTAAGCAATTTCTGAAATGCAGGGATAATCTGTGAAAGCCGAACCAATTCTCCAGCAAGAGGCCCGTTGAGTGGGAATTCAGTCCAAGCCATACAAAAAAGCCGGGCACCGGCTCCGATCGCTTTGGATGCGTCCTGTGCGGTCTCGGCTTTTTCAGCCAGACGAAATGATTTCTGTGCGGCTGCCAGAAGGTGGTTATGCCCCGTTGTCCCAATCTGTAATAAATCCATCGACGTGTTCCGTGTGTCAAAAGTACCGTATCTGCCCGGATCGGATACAATATCCGTTCCACGTGACGTCCCTGAAATGACTCCGTACACCAATAACCTCGCATACTGTCCTTTGCAATGCACATGCATTCACTCACTCAAATGTCATTCCATGGTTGCAACTCCATGAATCTCAGTGCATCGTACTAGAAGTGCCGTCCACGCTTTTGCAAATCACATGGGCAGCACGAATGAGGGAAAAATGAACAAGACGATCAGGATCTATGCGGATACCGCCCCACGAGGACGGAATTAATGCCGCCCATAACTACATCCATATTTGAACTCTTCAAAATCGGACCCGGCCCATCCAGTTCGCACACCATCGCCCCCATGAAGGCCGGATTTGACTTCATGGAACGCATCCGCGCTCTGCCCAAAGAACAGCGAATGGCTGCCGACACGCTTGAAATCCGCCTTTTTGGTTCTTTGTCGGCCACTGGCGACGGGCATGGTACCCGCCGCGCCGTCATGGCCGGTCTGCTCGGCTACCAGCCCGACACCTGCCATCCCAATGTATTGGAAGAGGTGGAAAAGTCCTGTCAGGACTTTGAACTGGATATCGACGGCAAGGTACTCACATACTGCCCGGCCAATATACTCTTTGATGCGGTTCAGCATGACTATCCGCACTCCAACACCATGGTCTTTGCCCTGAAGGCCGGAGAGACTATCCTTTTGGATACGACCTACTACTCTGTGGGCGGCGGCTTTCTGCGCTGGGAAGGATGGCAGGAACCGGAGTACGGTGCCCCGGCCTATCCCTACAAGAACATGGCGCAACTCAAGGAACACCTCCGCACACACTCCATCCGCCTGCACGAATTGATGCTGGCCAACGAGACAGCCATTACCGGCATGTCGGAAGCTGAAATATATGCGGGTCTCGATCACATCGTCGAGGTGATGGATCGAGCCGTGGAACAAGGCATACAAACTACAGGTGTTCTGCCCGGTCCCATAGGACTCCATCGCAAGGCTGCCATCATGTACTCGCAGGCCAAGGAAGAACACTTTCAGGGGCCGGGCTTTGTCAAGGCGATCAACGCATACGCCATGGCCGCATCTGAGGAGAACGCGTCAGGGCATTGCGTGGTCACTGCTCCGACTTGCGGAGCCGCAGGCGTCATTCCTGCCATTATTTTCATGCTCAAACGACAGATGGGCGCACTTTCAGACGAAATTCGACAGGGACTCCTCGCCGCTAGCGCCATAGGATTCCTGTGCAAGCACAACGCCTCCATCTCTGGGGCCGAGGTCGGTTGTCAGGGCGAAGTCGGCGTGGCCTCGGCCATGGCGGCAGCACTGCTCGCGTATGCCCGCGGATATAAGTTCCAGGTCACTGAAAATGCAGCGGAAATAGCAATGGAACATCACCTGGGACTCACCTGTGACCCGGTGGGCGGCTTCGTACAGATACCGTGTATTGAACGGAATGCCATGGGAGCGATCAAGGCATACAACGCCTATCTGATCGCTTCCACGCTGGATGAATCCTATCAAAAGGTAAACCTGGACAAAGCCATCGAAGCCATGGCCCAGACAGGACGCGATATGTCCAGAAAGTATAAGGAAACGTCCATGGCCGGTTTGGCCCAATCCATGACGGAGTGTTAAAAAACAGAGTTGAACAAGGGCAAAAAACATAGATTTGCCATTATTGCAGAACTTGGTTCAGAGAAACAACCTCACACCGAATTATGATTGCTTTTTATGTCATATTTTGGTAAATAGTCCTCTTGCATTTTTACCAAATTCGATTTTTGGAGTAACATGTGATTTCTTTCAAAAGCGTCAATAAATGGTACGGGGATTTTCAGGTCCTCAAAAATATCAACCTCGATATCGCAAAAGGCGAAGTTGTCGTTGTCTGCGGCCCGTCCGGGTCAGGCAAGTCCACGATGATTCGGTGTATTAATCGCCTGGAACCCATTCAGGATGGCGACATCACTGTAGATGGGATGAATGTGTCCGATCCGAGAACCAACATGACCCTGTTACGCGCCGAAGTCGGCTTCGTGTTCCAGCAGTTCAACCTCTACCCGCACATGACAGTCATCGACAACATCACGCTGGCCCCCACCATGGTCCGCGGCATGAGCCGGGGCGAAGCCACTGCCATCGGCATGGAACTGCTCAAGAAGGTGGACATCCCGGACAAGGCAGGTGCCTATCCGTCACAGCTCTCTGGTGGTCAGCAGCAGCGTGTCGCCATCGCTCGCGGCCTGGCCATGCAGCCGAAGATCATGCTGTTTGACGAGCCGACCTCGGCACTTGACCCGGAAATGATCAACGAAGTGCTGGATGTCATGAAATCGCTTGCTCGCGAGGGTATGACCATGATCTGCGTCACCCACGAAATGGGCTTTGCGCGCGAAGTTGCGGACCGTGTCATCTTCATGGACGAAGGCCTGCTCATCGAACAAAACACCCCTGAGGAATTCTTTAACAATCCTCAGAGCGACCGGACTAAAGACTTTCTCAGCAAGATTCTCAGCCATTAGGCAAAGAATATATGCCTCGACCGGATATGGTGTCCGGAAGGGGCTTATTTGTTTGGACTCAACTATCAGGAGAGGTAAATGAGAGTTCTCAAAATCGCTGCTATGGCAGCACTGCTCGTCATGGCAGCTTCCGTTGCTTTCGCCGGCCCCACTTACGACCGTGTGATGTCTACCAAAGTTCTCAAAGCCGGTATTTCCAACCAGGGTATCCCCTTCGGCTTCATTGATGAGAAGAACGACTGGGTCGGCTTCGATGTCGACATGGCCACCGAGATCGCCAAGCGCCTTGGTGCCAAGCTCGAAAAGGTCGTTGTGAACAACAACACCCGCATTTCCTTTGTACAGACCAACCCGCCCAAGGTGGACATGGTTCTGTCCAACATGACCCACAAGCGCGTGCGCGACGAGAAGATCGACTTCTCCATCACCTACTTCTTCGACGGTCAGAAGTTCCTGGCCAAGAAAGGCGCTGTCAAGGACGTCAAGGATCTGGCAAACATGAAGATCGGCTCCATGCAGGGCACCACCTCCATTGTAAACGCCACCGCCTACCTGAAGTCCCTTGGCAATGCTAACCCCAAGGTCACCGGTTATGACGGTGAAGTCGCCATGTTCGAGGCCCTGAACTCCGGTCGAGTCCAGGCTATCTCCACCGATTCCACCATTCTGCTCGGTTATGCTGCCAAGGTTCCCGGCAAGTACGAATTGGTTGGCGAATTCATTTCCGATGAGCCTTACGGCATCGGTCTGCCCCAGGACGACTCTGCATGGCGCGATGCCATCAACTTTACCCTCCAGGACATGTGGAAAGATGGCACTTACATGACCATCTACAACAAGTGGTTCGGCCCCAAGTCTGCCTACCCCTTCCCCATGACTTCCAAGATCGAACTGTGGCCCTAAGCTGCTAGCGAAAGCCTAATCAGGTCCCGGAGTTGCAGACTCCGGGACCTTCTTCCTAAAAAGAGTACGATGATTAAAACGTATTTCGAGAAACCCCCGGTCCAGAACACAATCCTAGTAGGCATGGTCGGTCTGGTTATCTATTATTTCGCCTTTGTTTTCGAATTCAAATACGACTTCGACTGGGCCGTTTTTGTGACGGAAGGCCAATACGGGCACATGGGCCATCTCATGCTGAACGGCCTTAATACGACTCTGACAGTTACCTTCTATTCGACACTCATCGCGC
Organism: Pseudodesulfovibrio sediminis; assembly: GCF_020886695.1. Taxonomy (NCBI): domain Bacteria; kingdom Pseudomonadati; phylum Thermodesulfobacteriota; class Desulfovibrionia; order Desulfovibrionales; family Desulfovibrionaceae; genus Pseudodesulfovibrio; species Pseudodesulfovibrio sediminis. Next base: position 143,961 of record NZ_AP024485.1, on the reverse strand, counting down.
TTGCCTGTGGAACCATTTTCGGCCTGGCCCGCCTGTCAAAGTTCAAACCGGTGTATTGGTTCGCCACCTGTTATGTTGAGTTTTTCCGTAACACTCCCCTGATGATCCAACTTTTTTTCTGGAACTTTGCCCTGCCCAATGCCTTTCCCGAAGAAATCCGTTTCAAACTCTTTGAAATGGACTTCGAATTCTGGTGCGCTACTATTGGTTGTGGTATCTTTACCGGCGCATTCATGGCTGAAATCATCCGCGCAGGCATCCAATCCATCCCCAAGGGATTGTTGGAAGCCTCCTATTCTTCCGGCCTGACCTTCACTCAAACCCTGCGTAAGATCATCCTGCCCCTGGCTTTCCGCGAGATCATTCCGCCCCTCGGCAGTGAATTCCTCAACAACATGAAGAACACGTCTCTGGCCATGACCATAGGTGTTACCGAGCTGTTCTGGTCCATGCAGGAAGTCCTCTCGCTCACCTACCGTACATTTGAAGCTATTGTGGTTGCGACCCTCATCTATCTCATTTTGTCTTTGATTATTGCTGGCATAATGTACGTCGTAAACGAAAAGCTGAAAATTATGCCCAGAGACAAGGTTACCCCTCTGCGCAAAATCGCGGATATCATATTCTGGCCTTTTGATTTGATCGGTCAGGTATTGGAATATGTGTTGTGGTACTTTAGAAAATCGCCGGACAAACGAACCGTTTCTCCTATTACCCGGCTTACCAAAACGTCTGTCAAACAACTCATCTTATTCGCCAAAATTCTCTTTATATCTGGCCTTGCCTATAGCCTCTATGCGATCGGCATGGCTATTGCTCACTTCAACTTCACAGTGATCTGGGCCAACCTTCCGACCCTGCTGTTCTGGCGCTTCCCTAACGGAGACGAAACTGAATTCTTTATGGGTTTTGGTGGACTCGCGGGCTCAATCCTTATTGCCATCATAGCCATTACCGGCAGCTTCTTTATTGGTCTTATCATTGGCATGGGACGATCTGCAAAAAACCGCGTTCTCAGAATTCCGTGCACACTCTATATTGAATTGTTTCGTGGGGTCCCTCTGATCCTTGTCATTTTCTGGTTCTACATGGTTGTGCTTCCGTTCGTATTCAAAGTATATATCCAAGCCTTCTGGGCCGGCACCATTGCCTTGACGTTTTTCTTTAGCGCATACATTGCCGAAACGGTTCGTGGTGGCATTGAAAACATTCCGCCCGGTCAGGTGGAAGCAGCCAAGGCATCAGGTTTGACCTACTTTCAAACCATGCGAAAAATCATTCTGCCCCAGGCACTCAAGCAAATGCTGCCCGCTCTGGTGGGCATGTTTATTGCCGCTTTCAAGGACACATCACTACTGTATATCATCGGTGTCATGGAACTCCTCAGGGCAGGATATGCAGTCAACAACCGCCTCATGGTTTATCCATTTGAAATCTACACGACCATCCTCGTACTCTACTTCATCTTCAGCTATATCATGAGCCTCTATGCAAAGCGGCTTGAAAGACGACTCAGCCCAGAGCGGGTTCGCATCGACATGTAGACTCAATTCCGCACAAATATACAAGGGGAAGCAGACTGCTTCCCCTTTTTTGTGTCCTGTACCTGTCCTCCCCATGAAAGAACAGATTGGAAACGAGCCTGTACGTGTACACAAAACAGTGACCATGAATGGAGCATCGTGCGCAAAAAGCGTACTCCTCTCATACGCTCAAAAATATAAATCACTATATTTCAAGACATTAGTATATGGCACACCCTTTGCCTTATCCCGTATGATACTGACCCACAACAACGGAGGAACGCATGTATCGCCTCATTATGACCATACTCACAGTCTGTATGCTGACCCTGGCAGGAGGGTTGGCCAATGCAGCCCCTGATGCTCCCGGAGATTTGAAGCTTGGACCGCCCGAAGGCATGACGGCTTCAAAGACCATGGTGGACTTCTCCCACAAGCGGCACGACGACGCCAAGATAGACTGTGTAACCTGCCACCACACATGGGACGGAAAGAGTGACATACAGAGTTGTGCTACCCCTGGTTGCCATGACCAACCCGGCAAGAAGGAAAAGACCGCCTACTATACAGCGTTCCATTCCAAGAAGGCTGAAAACAGCTGTCTCGGCTGTCACAAGATCGTGAAGAAGAGAGATGGCAAGCCGGTCCCGGTCAGTTGCAAGTCCTGTCACCCCAAGTAAATTTTGAGTCTCTGCCTCTCCCCCAACCCTCTAACCAGAAAGCCCGCTCATCTGCGGGCTTTCTGGTATTTGTAAGGGATGTCGGGAGCGGCATACCTCCCGCCATGGCGCACAATCACGATACGCGCAGAGCTTCCTGCACCGCTTTGAGCTTTTTGACTTCAGCCAGAGCCGAATAGAGCTGATCCAGATCCTTTACCTCAACGGTAAACTCCAGAAGAGATGTGCCGTCCACGTGAGATTTGAAACTACCGGAGTCAATATTGACATCCATGTCTGCCAGCATGGTGCAAATCTTGCCAAGCATGCCGGGCTTGTTAAGGCATTTGATTTTGACCTTGGCTGGATACGGCTTTTCTTCAATCCCTTCCCAGGTCACCTGAAGGAGCCGCTCATCTTCAAAACTTTTGACATTGGGGCAATCGACACGATGCACGGTCACACCCCGCCCACGGGTGATATAACCTACAATAGGCTCACCGGGTAATGGATTGCAGCAGACCGCGAAACGAACAAGCACATTGTCTACGCCGGAGATCAGCAACCCGTCAGCTTTAGGTTTTTTCTTGCTCTCCCCTTCTGTGCCCTTTTCCTTGTCCTTGAGCTTGCGTTCATCCAGCGGCTCGTCGTGAGTAAGGGCGTACAGACGTTTCAACACCTTACGCGGTGTAAAACGGGAAAAACCAACCTGGGTCAGGAGATCATCCACACTGCTGCAATTGAACTCTTCAGCCAACCGGATGAACTCGCCATCCTTGATGGCTTTCTGCACGTTGATACCGGTACGACGCCCTTCCTTGTCCAGCAGATCCTTGCCAAGGGCAATGGCCCGCTCGCGTTCCACGGTACGGATGTACTGCTTGATACGGGTACGCGCCTTGGCGGTCTTGACGAATTTGAGCCAGTCCCGACTGGGGACCCGATTCTTGTCCGTAATGACTTCCACGGAGTCACCGTTCTTGAGCGTCGAATGCAACGGTACGATTCGTCCGTTGACCTTGGCTCCGGCACAAATATCTCCCACTTCGGAATGAATGGCGTAGGCAAAATCAACCGGGGTGGCCCCGTCAGGCAACTCCTTGATGTCACCATTGGGCGTAAATACGTACACTTCGTCCTGAAACATCTCCAGCCGCAGTGAGGACATGAACTCACGAGGGTCAGACAACTCCCGCTGCCAGTCCATGATCTGCTTGAGCCAGGTATACCGCTCGGCATCCCGCTTCCCGGCGGTCTTGCCCCGTTTGGCTCCCTTGCCCACTTCCTTGTACTGCCAGTGAGCGGCCACACCATACTCAGCGATCTGGTTCATTTCTTCAGTACGAATCTGAAACTCGATGCGCTCGCCATCCGGCCCGATGACCGTGGAGTGGAGCGACTGATACATGTTCGTCTTGGGGATGGAAATATAATCCTTGAAACGCCCTGGGACAGGACGCCATTCCGCATGGATGAGGCCGAGAACAGCGTAACAGTCCTTCAACGACTTGACGATGATACGAAAGGCGATGAGGTCGTATATCTCATCAAACGTCAACCCCTGCTGCTCCATCTTGACATGAATGGAATGCAGATGCTTGGTGCGCCCATAGACCTGCCCCTGCATCTTGTTCTTCTTGAGCATGCTCTGCATGAGAGCGATAACCTTGTCGATATACGGCTCACCGGCGGCCCGGTGTTCGGACACAGCTTCCGAGAGCTGTTCAAAAACATCGGGTTTCAAAAAGCGCAGACAGAGATCTTCCAGTTCGGTCTTGATCCGGTGCAAACCGAGGCGGTTGGCCAACGGCGCATAGATATCCTGGGTCTCCTGGGCAATGAGCCGCTGCTTGACCGGCTTCATGTGCTCCAGCGTACGCATGTTGTGCAGCCTGTCGGCCAGCTTAACCATAAGCACACGAATATCCTCGGCCATAGCCAGAATGAGCTTGCGAATATTCTCCGCCTGCTGCACGGCCTTGGACTCGAAATCCATCCGGGATATTTTGGTGACGCCATCCACGATATCAGCCACGTCCGAGCCGAACAGCTCTTCGATCTCATCAACCGTGGTATCGGTATCCTCCACCGTGTCATGCAGGAGGCCGGCCGCAACAGTGGCTTCGTCAAGCTGCATGTTGGCCAAAAGATACGCGACATTTATGGGATGGGAAATATACGGCTCACCAGACCGCCGCACGACACCATCATGAGCCTGTGCGGAAAAAACATACGCCCTCTGGATAAGGTCCAAATCGGGCTTATCGATATATGTAGCCACCTGTTCGGTGATCTGATTGATGCGAATCATGAAATTCCGGTCTTTACGGTTGATGCTGTAAGGTTTGTGGAATCCACCACTGATTGAAATTATAGGCTATCCCGGCAGGTGCCGCTGTTATATTCTGCACCCTGGCCTTCACAATAGGCAACGTCATTGGAACATACAGAAAACAATACGGTACATCGTCATGCAGGATACGCTGAACCTTGTCATAAATGGGTTTGCGCTCTTCCTGCTTCACCAGGTACCGACCTTTGGAGAGCAGTTCATCCAATTCAGGGTTGATATAGTGGATAAAGTTCAATCCACCGTTAACGGCCATAGAAGAATGCCATACATTATAAATATCGGGATCTTGAAGAATATTCCATCCTAAAATAATAGCGTCGAACCGTCCCTTGTCAATGAACTCCTTCAAAAAAGCAGCCCATTCAATGGCTCTGACCTCGACCTTGATACCGAGATCTTTCAACCGATGTTGAATGATAATACCACACTTGATGCGCTGGGTGTTCCCCTGGTTGGTAATAATGGAAAAGGCAAACGGCCTTCCGTCCTTGTCCAGTATCCCATCGCCATCAGTGTCGCTCCATCCCGCCTCTGCCAACAGACGACGAGACTCGGCAAGATTGAATTTCCTCGGTTTTACATCGACATTGTACTGCCAAGTGCCAGGCTCGTAGGGGCCATTGGCCGGTTCGCCCAGTCCGTATAGAACTCCCTTGATTATCTCGCGCCTGTCAATAGCGTAATCAATGGCCTGACGCACACGAACATCTTGAAAAAACGGATGCTTAAAATTAAACCCCAAAAAGGAATAAGCCGAGGCCGTGTACTTGAACTTGTTGAAACTCCCATCCCATCCAGGACCGGATGTCTGGTAAAGATACTGCAATGGATTCAGACTGACGGTATCCAGATTCCCTGCCTTGAGCTCCAGAAACTGGGTGCCCATGTCAGGAATGATGCGATACACGACTTCATCAATGTACGGCCTACCCTCAAAAAAATCCGGATTGGCTTCCAACACGACCTGACTGCCTGGTGTCCACTCCTTGAGTTTGTACGGACCAGCCCCCAACGGTTGTCGACTATATTTCGTGTTGAGCAGGTCCTCACCCTCAAGAGCATGCTTGGGCAGGATATCCGTTGCCCATGAAACCAGTGCCTTTGCAAAGGGTTTTTCATATTCGACTTCAAACGAGAACTTCCCGGTCAATCGAAATGATTTGACCTGTTTGAAGTTGCCTGCATAGGCCGTGGGCGTCTTGGGGTCTATGGTCAGCCTGTAGGTATATTCGACATCCTCTGCGGTGAGCTGCACCCCATCGGTCCAGTAAATGTCATTCCGCAATGTAAATTTCAGCAGTTTGCCACCATCCAGGACCTCATAGGACTTCGCAGCATACGGGACCAGGTTGATATTCTTGTCATATTTCAAAAGATTAACATAAATACGGCTGGCGACCTCGTGCGATGGCCTATCGGTGGACAAAATGGTAATAAGATTGCTTGGTTCACCAATACTCGCCTCGACAAATGAGCCCCCCGTCTGAGGTTGGGCCGGAATATCCGCAGGGTGTATCGGTTTAACAGGAGTAGCAGGCCCTCCCCCCTCTCCGCAGGCGGCGAGGCTGAACAGACAAAAGATAACGATAATCAGGTTGGTGAGTCTCATTTTTCCTTGCAAATTGAGCTTGGTTGGACCATATAATTATATGAATATGGCATGCTGTTGTCACTATGGCCCAACGGATGTAAAAAGCCAAGGACATGATGATCCATAATTCAGACATATCCCACTTGCCCATTGCCATAGATACATGTAATGAACCCTGTCTAACTTTCGACTAGCTAAAGAATACTGATGAGCAACGGCGAAGAACATATAGTCAAATCCATTCTGCAAGATTTCATTGGGAACAGCGTACCGGATTATATTCTGGAAAGCGCCCATGAAATAGTTGCTGCCAACGGTGTTGCCAAGCTGGCTCTCAAGAAACGAGAGCAGTACTGGGACATCGACGGTTCCGTGCATGGCGATGAATTCCAGAACTATACGTCTGAAATTGGTCTGAATCTGTCTGAAAAATCCATCAACTATTACTGCAATTGCCCGGACTCTTTCTCCGGCGTATGCCGCCACGTGGCTGCCACTGCGGTCAAATTGATGAAATCACTGGACACGGATTCCGATGAAACAATGCCCACTCCCCGTACAGACTGGCGCCAGACCTTCCGTCCGTTCTTTGCCACGGAGCTTGAGCCTGAAGCCGGACGGCATTACATCATATATCGAATTTATCCGGAACTTGGTCGCCTTCAGGTGGCTTTCTTCCGCGCCCGTCAGAACAAGTCCGGCATATCTCAGGTGCAGAACGAAATCACGCTTGCCCAGATCGTAGAGAATTCCGATTGGTGCGACACCTCACCGGCTCTGCCAGGCGTGGCTGAACAGATCGGCCACTATCTGGACTATTGGGGGCACAAAGTCGAAATCCCGGCTGGCCTGCACTCCTGGTTCTTCCGTGCAATCAAGGGAGAATATTACCTCTATCTGCGTGAGTCCGACCAGCCCGTGACTGTCGAGTCCAAAACCATGCAGCTCAAACTGTCACCGCATCTGAGCGAAGACGGTCTGAATTTCGAAATTCTGCTGGCCCGTGAAGACAAGATGCCGTTCCCCATCACCGATGAGGAAGAAATCTATTTCTATGGCCGCCTGCCGCTGTGGGTTTATTACAAGAATTCCTTCTACCCGGTACAGACCGGGCTAGAACCCAAGCTCGTACAGGCCATGGTGGAGCAGAAACCCATCGTACCGCATGCGGACGTGTCCGAATTCCTGGACCGCGTCTGGACACAGATTCCTGTTTCCGCCCTGTATGGCCAGGAAGACTTCCTTGAACGCGTCGGCCCCATCTTCCAGGACGCCGAGTACGATCCCAAGCTGTACCTTGATGAAGAAGGTTCCCTGCTGGTTCTCAAGATTCAGAACATCTACACCAACGAACATGGTGAATTCGTCATGCCCGGTCCCAACCCGGATCTGCAAACCGGCAGCTATCATGAGGGTGGCAAATCTTATCTTATCCGCCGTGCGCAGGATGAGGAAGCACAGCTGTTCGCTGAATTGCAGGACATGAATTTCCAGGCCAGAAACAACCACATCTGGTTCATGGAGCAGGAGGAAGCGATCAACTTCCTGCTCGACTATTACCCGCAACTGGTTGAGGCCTATAGAGTTTTCGGCGAACAGAACCTGACTCGCTACAAAGTTCGCACCACACAGCCTCAGGTTGTGGCCGAGGTCGAGACAGACGAAGAAGAGAAATGGTTCAACCTCGAACTGTCGGTGGAATACGACGATCAGCGCGTTCCCATCGATGTTATCTGGGAAGCCTGGACCAAGGGCAAACGCTATGTGCAGCTCAAAGACGGCTCGTACACAAGTCTGCCCGAATCGTGGCTCAACAAGCTGGGCCACAAACTCAAGGCGCTTGGCTTTGACCCGGAAAAGGCACCCAAGCAGCACTTCAATCAATTCGAGACCCCTGTTCTTGAAAAGATTCTGGAAGACCTGCCCCAGGCCCAGACTGATGAATTTTTCGTTAAACTCAAAGAGAAGATCAACAACTTCGACGAGATCAAGATCATTGAGCAGCCAGAGGCCCTGCAGGCCACGCTCAGACCGTATCAGGCTCAGGGATTGAGCTATCTCAACTTCCTGCGTGAATACGGTTTCGGCGGCATCCTGGCTGATGAAATGGGGCTGGGTAAAACCATCCAGACTCTTTCATACATCCAGTCGCTGGTGGATAGAGGGATCGAAGGCCCGAACCTGATCATTGTGCCGACTTCCGTGTTGCCCAACTGGGAGCGAGAGGCGCAAAAATTTGTTCCGACGCTGAAGCTGCTGACCATTTACGGCGCCAAGCGCGAAGGACTTTTCCAGCACATCAAGGATTCGAACATGGTCATCACGACCTATGCGCTGCTCCGTCGTGATCTGGACGAGTTGCTCAAGTTCGAATACGCCAGCGTCATTCTTGATGAAGCACAAAACATCAAGAATCCCAATACGATCACAGCCCGATCCGTGCGCAAACTGCAAGCGGGACTGCGCGTCTGCCTGTCTGGTACGCCAATTGAAAACAATCTCTTTGAGCTGTGGTCACTGTTTGAATTTCTCATGCCCGGATTCCTCGGGTCGCAGCACTCCTTCCAACGCGGCATCGTCAAACCCATCAAGGATGGCGACGAGGAAACGCTGGAATACCTGCGCACCCGCGTCAAGCCGTTCATTCTTCGCCGCACCAAGGCGGAAGTCGCCAAAGACCTGCCGCCCAAGATCGAGACGACCCATTATTGCGAACTGGTCGACGAACAACGCGAGCTTTACAATGCTCTGGCCAAGAAGCTCAAGGATCAGGTCCTGCGCGATGTCGAGGAGAAAGGCATGGCCAAGAGCCAGATGTCCATCCTGGACGCCCTGCTCAAACTGCGCCAAATCTGTTGCCATCCTCGTCTGCTCAAACTCGACATGCCTGGCGTGTCCACCAACCTGCCCTCAGGCAAGTTCGACGCATTCAAGGATCTTATCGTCGATATCATTGACGGTGGACACAAGGTGTTGGTCTTCTCCCAGTTCGTGAAGATGCTCCACGTCATTCGCAACTGGTTGCAGATTCGAGAGATTCCCTTTGCCTATCTGGATGGATCATCAAAGGATCGCTTCGAGCAGGTGGATCGTTTCAACGATAGTCCGGATATTCCGATTTTCCTCATTTCACTCAAGGCGGGCGGCACAGGCCTCAACCTGACCAGTGCGGACTATGTCATCCACTACGACCCGTGGTGGAACCCGGCCGTGGAAAATCAGGCCACAGACCGTACGCACCGTATCGGCCAGAAACGTCAGGTGTTTGCCTACAAGATGATCTGCCAGAATACTGTGGAAGAGCGCATCCTCAAGCTTCAGGAACAAAAAAAGGATGTGGCCAATGCGATCATCCCCGGTCAATCTGCACTGAAGAGCCTCACCAGAGACGATCTGGAAATGTTGTTCGAAATATAGACGACTATCAGGAATTATTCCCATTTACAACTTGTCATAATCCTGTTAGATCGTCGTTACTGTACCGTAATGACATACTAAAGCGACACATCTTACAGGAGCCCCATGAGACACCCCATGGATTTCGTCTATAAATGGGCGACATATACTTTCGACCCCCTGCACCACTTCTGGGAACACGACAGAACCCAACGCGCTGTGGCAGGGTTTCTTGTCGTGATCTTTGCCTTGACCCTGATCGTTATTGAAATGAAACGACAGGGCATGATCACCGGCCCTAAAGCGCATTTGATTCCCTCCAGCCATTACATGGCCATCAACCTTGCCTTTACCCTGGTGCTGATACTTGAAGTCGTCAGTCTCATCTTCACCCTGCCCTGTTCCATATCCAAGGCCGTGGGCAAACAGTTTGAAATTCTAGCTTTGATCATGCTCCGTAGCGCATTCAAAGCCTTGGCCTATTTCCCGGAACCAATCTCTATCACCGGCCACGAAAAGGAACTCTGGGTCATTATCTCCGACGGCGGCGGGGCTGTGATCATTTTCGCCTTGTTGGGTGTGTACACGCTGCTCAGACGCAACCTCGATGAGACAATTCGCGGCGGCCCCATTCTATTCAAATTCGTCGCTGCCAAGAAGCTCGTGGCCTTGATCATGCTCGGAATCTTTGTCTACATGGGCCTTCAGAACACAGTGCTCTATCTCACTGGGGATCACCCGTTCAGTTTCTTCCAGTCCTTCTATACGGTCCTGATTTTCAGTGACATCATGCTCGTACTCATTGCCCAGCGCTTCCTGCCGGAATTCAGCGCGGTCTTCCGCAACTCAGGCTTTGCTCTGGCCACGCTGCTGATCAGGCTGGCCCTGACAGCGCCGCCCTATTACAATGTGCTCATCGGCATAGGCTCAGCGATCTTTGCCTGCCTGCTCACACTGGTCTACAACACCTTTTATTCCAGTTCGGCAATCTACGCCCGCAAAAAAGCATAAAAAAAGGCGGTTCCTGATTGGAACCGCCTTTTTTATCATCGTATAAACGCAGATTAGAACGGGACGTCGTCCATGCCGCTGGCCTCGGACGGGAAAGCCGGACCGAGATCCTCTTCCGGTTGCTGGGGTTGCTGGGGCTGCTGGGGCTGTCCACCTTGTTGCGGCTGCCCCTGTCCCTGCTGAGGCTGTTGGTACCCGCCCTGCTGCTGGTAGTTATTGTTCTGCTGCTGGTATCCACCCTGCTGCTGACCGGCATACTGGCCCTCAGGAGCACGATCCAGACCCTGGACATTGTCGGCCACGATTTCCGTCATGTACCGATCCTGTCCGGTGTTCTGATCCTGCCATTTGCGGGTCTGCAATTTGCCCTCGACCATGACCAGACGGCCCTTGCCAAGGAACTTGCCGCAGAACTCAGCTGTCTGACGCCAGGCGACAACGTTGTGCCACTCGGTCTTCTCGACCTTCTGGCCTGTCTGCTTGTCCCTATATCCCTCGTCCGTGGCAACGGAAAACTTAGCCCGTGCCTGCCCGGCGGGTGTATACGACAACTCGGGATCACGTCCGAGCCTGCCTATGAGAATCACTTTATTCATACTTCCAGCCATATCTACTCCTTAGAAAAATTACTTGCTCATGAGGTAAAAGAGATATCAAAATTTGTCTGCAATGTCTTCCAAAGCATCCAGACAATCTTCAATCTCATAACTCAGGGAATCGGCCACCTTGGGCTCTCTGTCATTCAAGGCCTTTTCAATCTTGAGACGAATGACTTCGACCTCAGCGGCTTTCTCTTTCAGTGCGGCGGCAGCATCTTCAGGAATCAACCCTGCGCGTCCCGCATCGTGTACAGCCTTGGCAAGTTCCATCACACCTTTGGACCGAATGGCGTCACCACCATCCTCCCACATCAGCCGCCACAGATTGGGCCAGGTCTTCTTGACCTCATCCTCACTGTACGTCCAGGCTGACACCCGGATCTGCAGAACCTTACCCATAAGCCCCCCTTGTGTTATTCCTCTTCTTCCCATTCACTCTGAATGCGAGCCACCACGTCCTGAATCACTGTCAGCTGATCTTCGGGGCAGATGCCAATCAGGGGTTCTCCCTCATCGATATTTTCACCACGCCCGAAATAGACAGAATACACAATTCCTTCAGGACCGCTGTAAGCCAGAGGCGTTTCCCGCTTCATTCGGGATACAATCAAAATCTCCATTCCATCATGGACCTTCACCGAACGCTTGCCGGAAACCTTGAGCTTCTGATCAACTTCAGGAACAAAATAGTATTTGGCACGTTCAGGCGCACGGAAAAGATACAGCGCCTCCTGCAAAATAAGCTCGATGACTTCCTTGCGTGTCAGGTAGTGCTTGATGGTTACCAAAGGTTCACCCGCTTCCACGAATTTGCCTTCATGCTCAAGATGTACGGCTTCGATAATGCCCTTTTCCGGTGCCGGAATGGGCTTCTTGTTCTTTTCGCGGGTCAGATTGGCAAGCAGAGTTCCCGGCTTCTCCATGTACTCTCCACCAGGACCACGAACCATATCCCCCTGCTTCAGTCCGGCAAACTCAACCTTGCCGGTATGCGGTGCACGGATAACGATTTCACGGTAGGGAGACGCTTTGACCTTATCAAGTAACTCTTTGATATTCAGCACGATATTTCCTTGATTTCACTCTATGATTTCAGCTTGTTTAAAACACTGGAGGCGTTGGCACGCCTCAATTGAGCTAGCGATAGTATAGGTTACGACCGCCCATGGTCAAGAGGGATTGATGCAGGTTTTTCTTGACCTCTCGACGATCCCAAATGCCATGAATATGCCCTCTTGAAAGGGCGTGATAGGCTCGATGATAGTCCGGCGGCACGGCTATACCCGTTGTCTCGGTAATCACCCCGGGCCCGGCAAAACCGATGTTGGAGGACTGGACGGCAAACTGGTACGGCGAACACCCGAGAAAGCTGGCCACAGGACCGGCATAGGAATTGGTGTCATAGAGCACGAGGTACAGTCCACCGGCATCAATATACCGCCGCACCGCAATAGTGCAACGCGGCATCTGGATAACGCCGTTCACACCCTCCTGAATTCGTATGCCCGCAGTGCCATGTACATAGGCGATAAGCGGTTGCCGCTTACGACGTGCGCGTTCAGTCGCTCGAATAAATTTTTCACCTTCAGCCGCGCCCACGCTGCCACCTCTGAACGGCGCACATAAAACCGCCACCGTGGTGTCCACTTCCTCAATGGTGGTTTCAAAAGTAATACAGGCGGATTTCAACCCGGTCTTTTCCTTTGCCTTATCCAGTTTGAGGTCGAACTTCTCATACCCCAACGGATTGACGGATTCCAACTGCTGGTTGAACTCCTTGGACACGCTGTAATCAAAAACATTTTCCAGATACCACCGATATTCCATGGGGAAATGGTGGCCACAGGACGGACAGACACCAGCGAAATCACCAAAGAGATCAGGCACCCACAGGTCTGGACAGTGCTGTGTCCGCACGTTGGGGCAGGTGATGGTTCTATCCTCCTGACTGCGAGGGCTGGTCCATGCCCATTCGCTGCCCACAAGACAGGCCCCATCCTCGGGACAGGACAAGCGGGTCAACTTTTCCTTGAACTCATCTCCGATACGGGAATTTTTCTCTTCCTGACCGCCGGGCAGCACCTTGTCCATGGTCTTCTTGAGCGGCATGAGCAGCTTGTGCCGAACCAGATGGGCCTCGGCTCCGAGATCCTCGAACATGGCGTCCAACCGTTTTTTCTGCCTGCCAAGCAGATCATACCGCAGAAAGGAATGGGTGGCCCAGATGGTTCCCTTTGTGGCGGCCATGGCGCGATTGACGATTCCCGTGCCATCCAACCGGGCATTCCGGCTCATGGCCCTGAATTTACGTTGTCGCAAATCCACAAGACGATTCAACGCACGGGGAGACAGCGTCCAGCGCATGTAGATGGATTCGGCGTCATCGGTCTTGCTGGCACGGACGGCCATGGCGCGGTACAGCTTCATGGATTTGACCCCGCTCACCGCTTCGTTGGTGGCCTGAATCAATTCACGTCGCAGTTCCCGGAAAAATTCATAATGATTGGGTCTGGCCCCGAGCGGAGGCTCCTGAATGATGCGATCGATATAGCCGTTTTCCAAATTGTCTTCGGCCGTGATGCACAGTTGTCTGGCACATTTCTCGATAAGTTCCGGGGTAGCCCGTTTCCCATCACGCAATCCACCTTCAATGGCCGCTGCGCCCTCAGGGGAAATAACAGAATAATATCCATGAGAGAGCATTATCCTGCGATCAGCCAGTCCCACGGCCTCGGCTCCACCCGATCCTCCCTCTGAAAAGACAGAGATGACCGGCGCCTTGAGCGCGGCCAGTTCATAGAGATTGCGCGCAATCTGCTGTGCAGCACCGGGCCAGTCTTCCACAGGATAGGCTCCGGGCGTAAAGACATAGGTGTGCACAGGGATATTCTCGGTCTCCGCCACCTTCATATAATGGAGCGCCTTGGCATTGCCCCACGGTTTGACGGACCCGCCATTGCGAAAGGCCTCGCCATGTCCCTTTTCCTGCCCGATAACCATGACCATCTGATTGATGAGCTTGTCGCCTACCCTACGGGAGAACACGGCCCGTGCAATACACATGCTCGGGTCGATGTTGTATTCTCCACGTCCGCCTATTTCGGTATAATTGTCATAGACATTTTCGAGAATGTCCTTGAGGCAGACACGCTGGGGGTGACGAACAATGCGCACCCGGTCCATGGGTGTCAGCGTAAGATCGAGTTTTCGCTCGGAAAAATTGAACAAATCCTCAATCCTGACCAGATCGTCGTTGCCGACGCCAGCTGGGATTTCCTTGTATCGAGCGAGCAACTCATTAAGTTTGTGAGAAAGCAGACGGATGGAGTCGTCTTCACGATTGATGAAGACATCGCGAATGTACGTCAAACGATCCTTGAGATCCTGGATTCTTTTTTCCACATCCATTCTAGAACTCCAGGAGTTGAGTGGTTTTATCTTTTAAATAACTTATATTATTAAAGAATGACTCCGCTTTTCCGCCGACCTCACCTTCCAGAACCAGCTCGTTCAGGAATTGCAAACCTCTGGCCTTGACCTCGTCCAGATCCTTCCCCCACACAATGGCCAATGCCAGGTTCGGGTCGAATTCCATGGGAATTTCATACTCGCAATCCAGCGGGACCTGCGTATACACATCCAGCCATTCGTGTGCATTCCATTCGAAGCGTTTGATCCGTCCGGCGCAAGGCGTAAAGCGGTTGGCGGTGTTTTCAGCCACGATACGATACTCGATGCCAACGCCTGCGGTTTCGATGCTATCCTGTCCGTATCCAAGCGGAGCGCCAAGGGCCAACCGTATCTGCTCGGTGATGATGTCCACGGGTTCGCCATTGACACGAGAAATAACTGCGGACACCCCGTTTTCCACCTGAATACGGGTGTTCACTTCCATAAGAAACGGCTCACCCATGGGGGTGATGATCCATTCCCACGTGCCGACGTTGTCATAGCCGGACTCACGGGCCATGGACAGGGAATGCTGCGTGATTTCCTCCAGCACCCTGGCCGCATCGAACGTATAGGGGATCACCCCCGGTGCAAACCCTGGAGCGACTTCAATTCGTTTCTGCTTGCCGGTAGATTGAACCGAACAGTTACGGGTGCCGAAATGCACATGTCTTTTGCCGCTGCGCTCCGAGACCACCTGTACTTCCAGATGGTTAAAATCAAATATCCGCTGCTCAATGAGCACGCCTTCATCGCCGAAATTGCGTTTGGCATAATTGCGGATGCGCCGAAAAACAGAACGAAACTCGTCAAAGTCGCCCACTTCCTCAATACCCATACCGCCGCCACCGGCTGAGGCCTTGACCATGACCACACCATCGGCAATGCCCTGGCTGATCTGAAAATCAAACAGACTGGACGCGATCTCCTCAGCCTCTATTTCGCTATATACAGGCCGATCCGATCCGGGAACCGTGGGCACTCCCAGACTACGAGCTATACGCTTTGTATTGATCTTGTCACCCAGATCACGGATGACCCACCAGGAAGGACCGATAAACTCCATGGGGCGATCCCTGCGCACAACACGCCGGGCAAACCGGAAGTCTTCGGCAAAAAAACCGTAGCCCGGATGAACAGCTGTTGCTTCACTCGCGTCGGCCACGGCAAATATTTCGTTGGCATCAAGATAGGAAGTGATGGTGTATATAGCGCTGTCGCCCGCCAATTCCCTGGCGAAACGCACATGGCCGGAGTCCTTGTCTTCAGCCGTAGAGACACAGACAAAATCCAACCCCAAACGGCGACAAGCCCCCATGACACGCATGGCAATCTCACCACGGTTGGCTATGAGGACCTTGTGATGATCAATATTCATGCGAACCCCGATCAGTCCTGATCGCGTTTTTTCTTTTTCAATGCGATAAGACGCTTTTGTACTTCAAGCACCAGTTTGTCGAGCTTGATCTGCTTTTGTCTTTCCAAGTCAACAAAATTGAGGCCCACGATGCCGTTATCCAGACACCGCATGACCAAAGCCGAAGCACCGCTGATGAACAGCTTGTTCTTGATGAGCAACTCAATCTCTATGGTCTGCTTTTCCTGAAATCCATTTTCAGAATCAAGCACGGCAAAACCAGTTGCGCTCAGGTCCATGACGTCCAATGCGCGATTGAGTGAAGGAAATCGAACAGTCAGCCCGGGAACCTTGGTTCGAAAGGCTTTTCGCAGCTGTTCTTCTTCATCCGGTATACTTATTTGAAAATCCATATCTCCCCCAAATACATAAATATCTGTTATCCGCCAAAGGCAGCTTACTTCCCTGAGACGCGTTTTTCAAGCACGAACTCCACCCGGCGATTCTTCGCCCGGTACTCTTCAGAGGTATTGGGATACAGGGGGTTGAGGTAAGCCAGACCAGTCGCTGTCAAACGAGTGGATTCCAGACCCATCTTGAGCAACTCTCGGAGAACATTGACTGCACGCATGGCAGATATCTCCCAGTTATCATGGAAACGCGACCCCTGACTGGGCCGAATATTATCAGTATACCCGATGATCTTGATATTCTGATCCTTGTGTTTGATGAAGAATTCCTTGAGCGTCAAGACCATCTGCACCCCTTTGGGGGTGAGCTTCACCCTGCCGGACTGGAACATGACATCGCCGGGAACACGGAGAGTGATGATGCCGTCTTCGAAATTGGCACTAACCAACCCTTCGACACCTTTTTTGGTTTGCAGCGTTTTGACCTCGGCAAAAACCTTGCGCTGGGATTCAATAATCTGACGTCGCATAAGCGCCTGATCAATGAGCACACCGGCTTCATTCTGCGTAATCTTGCTGGTGGAAATCTTCTGCATTTTCCCTTGCAACGCCTTGGTCACCGACGAAAACGTATCAGAAAACTTCTCGTTGTCTATGGTGGACATCGAGTACAGCAATACGAAAAAGACAAGTAGCAGCATGGAGAGATCGGCAAACGTGGTCAGCCACTCTCCTCCGCCATCATCCTCTTCGTCACTGAGGTTTATCAACCGATCATTGTCATCATTCATCGCTGATTCTCACGCTCGGCCGGTGCCAGGAAAGACGAGAGCTTTTCATAAACCAGCCGGGGGTTGTTGTTCTCAAGAATGGATTTGGCACCCTCAAAAATGACTTCCAGATGCAACTGCTCCTGCAAGGTACGCGCTCTGAGCTTGGCTGCCAGTGGAATAAAAAAGAGCGTAGACATGGCAGAACCGTAAAAAGTCGTCAGCAGAGCGACCGCCATGGCCGGACCAATGGCCTTGGGATCGTTGAGTTGGGACAACATCTGCACCAGACCGATGAGTGTCCCCATCATACCAAATGCCGGGGCCAGAGCAGCCAGCCGCTTGAACACATCCTGGCCCACCTGATGCCGTCGACGCATGGAAGTGATTTCAATGGAAAGCGTTGTTCGAATAAGATCAGGATCGGCATTATCCGCGATGAGCTGGCAGGATTTTTTGAGAACCATATTCTCGGTCTGGACATTTTCCAGGGCGACAAGACCTTCGCGGCGGCTGATCTCTGCCACCTTGACCATGATGTTGACCACATCACGGACTTTACTTTTGCGCTGCACGAACATCTTGAACGCAGCGGTGAAGGCCTGTATAACCTCTTCAAACGGGAAGGCCACCATAATGGAGGCCAGGGTGCCGCCAACAACAATCATCATACCGGATATATTGATAAAAACGTCAACAGCACCACCGAGTAAAATGGCACCGCCAATCAAAGACAAACCAACGGCGAGTCCAAGTAGTGTCACAATATCCATAAAGCGAGCCTGTCCTTACATTTCAATTCGATACGCTTGATCAACATGCTCTCCCCCGAGCACACACGACAGCACACTGAAGGAGTCAACATGGAATACCACAAAAAGATACATCATTCTGCCGCATACATACAAGAAAAGCTAGGCAAAATTCAAGATGGCACCGTTGCTTTCATCACCGGGACTGGGTTAGGCGGTCTTGCCGAGGCCATTGAGAACCCTATTGCCATCCCCTATGAGGCCATTAACGAGTTCCCGGTCTCCACAGTCAAAAGCCACGCCGGACAGTTCATATATGGCACCATCGACGGTGTACCTGTCATCGCACTTCAGGGACGCTTTCACCTCTATGAAGGCTTCTCGGCCCAGGAAGCTACACACAATATCCGCGTGCTTGGCGAAATCGGTGTCAAAACACTGATCCTGACCAATGCCGTAGGCGCACTCAACCCGTCCTTTGAAACCGGCTCCCCCATGCTTATCGAGGACCATATCAACCTGACCGGGCACACTCCGCTCAGAGGCGAAAACGTAGACGCCTGGGGCGACCGTTTCCCGGACATGTGCGCCGTGTACGATCCCACTCTGCGCGCTCTGGCAGTGGACAAGGCTCTTGAGCTTGGCATTCGCCTGGAGCGAGGCGTATTCATGCAGGTCATGGGACCGAACATGGAAACGCCGGCAGAAACCCGCATGTACAGACGCATGGGCGCCGACGCCATAGGCATGTCCACCTGCATGGAGGCCATAGCCGCCCATCACATGGGAATCCGCGTACTCGGCATCTCCTGCCTGACCAACAAGAATCTCCCCGACTGCATGAAAGACGCCCCGCTGGATGAAGTCATCGCCCAGGCGGAAAAATCCTCGGCCGCGATGACAAAACTTATCCGTGCGGTCCTAAAGGAAATCCCCGGCTTGACCGAATAAAGGTATGAGTAATCAGTACTCACGCTTTGGCATGTGCTTTCAACTGTGACTCCGGGACGGACACCATGAAACGAACGACCACGACCCTGCTGCTGCTCACTGCTCTCTTCTTCGTCTACGGGTGCGGCAACCGTGCCTGGGAAGACACCAAAGAAGGAGCAGGCGATACGTATGACTTCCTGTTCGACGATGCTCCCACGGCGCGCGCCTACCACGACACAGCTGAGATACCTATCATAGAACTGAACTACAAAGCGGCGGATGTGCTGTATGCCAATGTTGACGATGGCGAATTGACCATGAAGTCCGCTGTTTTTGTCCGTCGTTTTGTCAACCAGAAAGACCCCGGCGACAATGCGATTTTCGGGTATGTCATGACGCAACAGGTAGCAGACCGATTGGTCCAACACGACATCCTCATCACTGATGGCAAACCCAACAAGACCGACTATCAGTATGCCGAAGGGAAAAGTGCGACGGACTATGCAAACCGCAGCGCCCTGAGAGATGACCTGCCGCCCAGATCCGCCATGCTCATCGGGTCGTATGTCATCGCCGATCAATATATCTACATGTCCGCCAAGGTCATCAGACTGGTTGACTCGGCAGTGGTCTCCGCACACAACTGGACGCTGCCCATCACGGACAACATCCGGGAAATGCTGCCCCAACTCAAAAAGGATGAAGGACTCAGCCCGACAGTGAAGACGTCGTTTGAATAACAGCGCGCAAACAAAAAGGGCCGTCGGTATAACCGACGGCCCTTTTTGTTTATTCTGTAACTGTATTCACGACTGCACCACACTTACTCCACTGTCCAGACATCCCCTGCATCTTCGCCCCACTCCTTCTTGGCGAGACGATGGCCAAGATTGAAGGCCTTGGTGTTGACAGCCTTGATCTTGGGTGGCAGCACAGACTCCAGGCTTTTGCGCATAACGCCCTGATTGACAAAGGGCAGCAACATGGACAACGAGCCCAGGACAACGGTATTCATGGCCTGCACAATGCCGACCTTGTCCTTTGCCAGCGTCGTATACGGCAGCCCAAGGAATTGATTGGTAGGCGGCTGCTTGACCAAATCGGTTTCCAAAACAAGGAGTCCGCCCGGCTTGAGGTAGGGGTAATAATTGTTGCACGCCTCCTGAGAAAGCGCCACGAGCAGATCCAGACTTTCCGCCTTGGGATAGCTGATGGGATTGGAGCTGATGACCAGATCGCATTTACTGGACCCGCCACGCGCTTCAGGGCCATAGCTCTGCGTCTGGGTAACGTTGTACCCATGACCAAGGGCAAGCCCCTGTCCCATGATCTTGCCAAGGGTGATGATCCCCTGACCGCCAAGACCGGAGAACCGAATCTCAAAACGATTGAGTTCTTGTTGCGCTTTCATCTACTTGCCCCCCTTGGCTTCCGCCTTGAGGAAATCCGCCTGCATGGCGTAATACTTTTCCTCAAAGCCTGTCCGATCCTTTTTCACGAACTCACCGATGGGCATACGGCCTTCGCGTTCCTTTTCGGACATCTTTTCGTACCGCTCCACGGGGATTGCGGTCTTCTTGAGCCACTTATACATGTCCACGGAGCTCTTGTACTTGTTCTTGCGACCGAACTGGGTATGGCAAGGAGTAATGGCTTCAACCAGCGAGAAACCTGAACGCTGAATGGCTTCGGTCATGATGCTTTCAAGCTTGTTAACGTGAAAGACGGTCCCGCGAGCCACATAGTTTGCCCCCGCGCCCCTGGCCAATTCCACAGTATCAAAACTCTTGTCGAGCTGACCGTATGGGTTGGTCATGGTTGTGGAACCTGCCGGAGTGGCCGGAGAACTCTGTCCACCGGTCATGCCGTAGATATTGTTGTTGAGCACCAAAGCCGTAACGCCGATATTTCGACGGGCTGCATGAATCAAGTGGTTGCCGCCGATGGACAGGGCATCTCCGTCGCCCATGATGGTGATTACATTCAGTTTGGGATTGGCCATTTTAATGCCGGTGGCAAAGCTCAAGGCGCGGCCATGTGTGGTATGGACAGTATTGAAATCCACATACACAGCCAGCCGGCCTGAGCAGCCTATACCGGCCACAACCACAACATCGTCCTTGGGGATCGACAACGAATGGATGGAACGGATCAACGTTCCCAGCACAATACCATGGCCGCACCCTGCGCACAGTACATGCGGAAACTTCTTGTTATGCCTCAGATATTGATGAATGACTTCATTTCCAGTGATACTACTCATGTCGATTACCCCTGCATGATGACCTTGAGGATTTCAGAGGGCGTGACAATCTGTCCATCAATTCTATTGATGGTCCGAACAGACGCATGCCCCATATTCACACGCTTCACCTCTCGGGACATCTGTCCCATATTCATTTCTGGCACAACGAGCGTCTTGGCCTTGGCCAGGATCTTTTCGGTATGCCGCCTGGGATACGGAAACAGGGTCTTGAGCTTGAGAAGCCCGGCCTTCACGCCGTTCGCGCGGGCCTGCTGCACAGCCAGCTCTGCCGAACGGGCCACACTGCCATAGGCAATGACACAAATCTCGCAATCATCAGTCTGAATTTCATCAACAAGCTGGATGTCATAAAAGAACTGGTCGATCTTCCGGTGAATACGATCCATAAGCTCCACGACTTCAGACGGTCTCTGCGTGGGGAACCCGTTTCGATCGTGGGTCAGCCCGGTCACGTGAAAACGGTACCCGGAGCCTATCGGAGGCATGGGCGGTACCCCGCGAACAGTCTCTTCGTAGGGCTTGTACCACTCTGGCGGCATACTCGGCACCGAACGGGAAAAGACCTCGTACTCGCCCTCATTGGGCAGCTCGATCTTCTCACGCGTGTGCGAAGTGACCTCATCCAGCAGCAGAATGACCGGCGTCCGATATTTCTCCGCCATGTTGAAGGCGGTAATGGTCATGTCCAGACACTCCTGCACGTTGGATGCAGACAGGACGATGATGGGGTGATCTCCATGGGTACCCCAGCGAGCCTGCTGCACATCCCCCTGTGCCGGGCAGGTGGGAAGCCCGGTTGACGGACCGCCACGCATGACATTGACAAGCACCATGGGCGCTTCAGCCATAATGGCATAACCAAGGTTCTCCTGCATGAGCGAAAATCCGGGCCCACTGGTCGCTGTCATAGCCTTGCGGCCAGCCATGGAAGCGCCGATAACAGCGCCCATGGAGGCGATTTCATCTTCGAGCTGGATAAAGACACCGTCTTTGATCATGGGTAGACGCTGCGCCATTATTTCCATGATCTCTGTAGACGGAGTAATGGGATATCCACCATAAAACGAACATCCGGCTAACAATGCGCCTTCGACAACGGCCTCGTTGCCGAGCGCAAAAATTTCCTTACGCTTCTTACGTCTGGGCATGTCTATTCAGCCCCCTTCCCGGTCGCTTTTTTTGCAGCGGCTTTAGGTTCATCCTCTTGAACAGGCTCCTTGTCCGTGACCACAATGGCGAAGTCAGGACAGTGCAATTCGCAAAAACCACACCGGATACAGTTCTCTTCGTGCTCCACTTCCGCTTTGCCCTGCATGCTCAGACTGAGCACCTTTCCCGGACAGAATTCAACACAAATGCCGCAGCCTTTGCACCAATCCGGATACACAGTGACTTTGTTGTTCCCTTTGTCTTTTCTAGCCATAGCTCCTTCCAGCTCTGATGAGGTTTGTTCGGGTTCAAACCTGAAAAACACCATTAATTTCACGCAAAGTACTTTTCGATTGCCAAGGTACTTTCTTTAACAACTAGCAGGATTTGCCTGAGTATCCAACAGTTTTAGAAAATTCTTTTACCCCTCTCGAAAAACGTAAATGAAAAACAAAAAAAAACGCTCGAAGTTTTTCTCTTCGAGCGTTTTTTTCAGGACGAAAAAGCATGAATTACGCAGCCAGAACCGCCAGAGCATTGATCACGGAAGCAGCCAAAGCGCTTCCGCCCTTTCGACCTTCAATACTTATATACGGAATATCCCGACTCATAAGCAACGCCTTGGACTCGGCCGCGTTCACAAAACCGACTGGCATTCCAACTACTAACGCCGGAACAGGCATGCCATTATCAATATGTTCCACAAGACGAATCAAGGCAGTCGGCGCATTTCCAATGACATAGATTGCTGGCTTGAGTTCGTTTACTGCGACATCAACAGCCGCTTTGGCCCGTGTAATCCCTTCGTGGGCGGCTCTTTCCACCACGCGCTTGTCATTGATCAGGCACTGCACCACACAGCCCAGAGGATCAAGCCTACGGACAGGCATACCCCGTTTGGCCATCTCGGTATCCGATACAATGACACATCCTGATTTGAGTGCTTTTAGCCCCGAATCCACGGCATTACCGTGGAATCGCACCAGCTCCAACATCTCGAAATCGGCTGTTGTGTGAATCATTCTGCGAACAATTTCCCACTCTGCACCCTCAAACGGACGGGGTGCAGGCACCTCGAAATCAATAATTCGAAACGATTCAGACTCGATATCTTCGGGTCTTGTAAAATTCTGAAGAGTTATTTTGCGCAAAACAGACCACTCCAAGGAACATATTATTTCAATTTCTGATGTAGTAAATAGCAAAAAAACGAACGGTCCGGGAACGTTTTTTCACAATTCCCGAACCGCATAGGTACATATTTCTTTCAATTCAGCCGCGTATCACCGAGACAATTACCTGTCTCTCGCCTGATAACGGGACAATTGTGCTTCCAGACGACGACTGTAAGACGTCAGAACATAGCAGATCATGAAGTACAAACAGGCAATGGTAATCCAGACTTCAAACGAAGCCATGTCTCTGTTGTTCACCTGTACGCCAGTACGGGTCAGCTCAATAACACCGAGAATGGCGGCCAGCGACGTATCCTTGGTCAATGAGACGAACTGATTGACAAAGGAAGGAATCATATTCCGCAACGCCTGAGGCAAAATGATGAGCTGCATTGCCTGAAAATGAGACAACCCAGTGCTTCGGGCCGCTTCCATCTGTCCTTTGGGCAGAGCAATGACACCCGCGCGGACAATTTCGCCTACATACGCTCCAGTAAAAAACATGAAGCAGAACATCGTTGTGGTAAAAGCAGGCATGGTCTGCCCGGTGATGACCGGAGCCAGATAATAGAACCAGAAAATGAGCAGCAACAAAGGCATGCCGCGTATCATTTCAATATAACAAACAGCCGGGTACTTCACCCACCATTTTTTCGAGAGACGCATGAGCCCGGCAGCAAGGCCGAGCCAGAAGGCGCCAAATATACCGAAGATAGCCAGAATGACACTGGCAACAAGCCCTTCGGGATTGTGGATAAAGGGAAAGGTCGAATCAAGGACCGTGTTCCCGTACAGGAAATAGTCAAAGTTGTGGATAGGTACTTCCCAATGCATCACATGCCCCCTAGTACATGACCTGAATCATGTAGTGCTTGTTGTACATGTTGATGCAGAAAGACACGATCAGTGAAATGACCAGATAAATCAACAAGGCAACGGTGAACGCCTCGAAAGGCATGGCATGATAGGATTCAATCTGCGTGGCCTGGTACATGATATCGGCAACTCCAAGTACCATGACCAGCGAAGAGTTCTTGATCAGATTCAATGCCTGGGAAATAAGCGGAGGAATGACAATACGCAGGGCCTGCGGGAGAATGACAAAACGATACCCCTGCAAAAATGAAAGCCCCACTGCCCGTGACGCCTCAAGCTGATTCTTGGGGATGGAAAAGATTCCGGCACGAATCTCCTCGGCGATAAATGCCGATGTATACACAGTCAGGGCAATCACACCTGAAATAAGCTCCGCATTGAACAGCATCCACTCACCGACAAACTCATGGCCGAACAGGGAAAAGGAACCCGGGAACCAATAGTACAAATCATTGATCCATTCGTTGACCACAGCGGGGAGCACGTAATGCGATGCGTTGTACCAAAAAAATATCTGAATGAGTAACGGCGTATTTCTAAAGAACTCGGTGTATGCAAGACTCAGCCACTGCACTGGCTTGAATGGCGTCATACGCATGAGACATATAAGTATACCAAGCAGCATGGCACTGATGAGCGATATAACGGACACCTGCATTGTCGTGACAAACCCTTCCCACATCCATTGAACGGGTTCGCCGGAAAACATTTGAGCCCAGTGAAAATTATAATCCAAAACGTTATCCGTTTATTTAAAGGGTTACCCAAAACCGGGAGCGCACGATGCGCCCCCGGTGAATCAGACTATATCAGCCTTACATGGGCCACAATTC
This sequence comes from Pseudodesulfovibrio sediminis, assembly GCF_020886695.1. Classification (NCBI taxonomy): domain Bacteria; kingdom Pseudomonadati; phylum Thermodesulfobacteriota; class Desulfovibrionia; order Desulfovibrionales; family Desulfovibrionaceae; genus Pseudodesulfovibrio; species Pseudodesulfovibrio sediminis. The sequence goes on along the minus strand of NZ_AP024485.1, from coordinate 118,858 downwards.
GAGAGTCCAACCTGCGGGCAGGTCGTAACCCATCCACTTCTTGAAGGTCTTGTGGTAGGTGCCGTCGAGCCACATTTCGTTCAGAGACTTGTTGACGAAATCGCGGAAAGCGGAATCATTGGAAGGAACGCCGAGGCCGTAAGGCTCGGAGGAGAAGAAGTCACCGACGATTTCCCACATTTCGGGGTTGTCGTCGCCAGCTTTCAAGCCAGCCAGGATACCGGAATCAGTGGTCACAGCTTTGACCTTACCCTGCTTCAGAGCCATGAAAGCCTGAGGGTACTCGTCGTAAGAGATGACCTGAGCCTTGGGCTGGGCAGCCTTGATGTTCTTTTCAGAGGTGGAACCCTTGACGGTACCGACTTTCTTGTTGGCCAGATCGTCAGTGGACATGATGCCGGAATCCTTCTTGACCAGCAGCTTCTGACCATCCATGAAGTAGGTGATGGAGAAGTCGATCTGTTGGTCACGGGAGAACTTGTGCGTCATGGTGGCGGCCAGCATGTCAACGGAACCCTGAGCGAGCATGGGGATACGGTTCTTGGAAGTAACAACCTTGAACTCGGTCTTCACGCCGAGCTTGGAGGCGATGTACTTGCAGACATCAACGTCAAAGCCAACAAGTTCCTTGCTGTCAGCGTCAATGAAGCCGAACAGGTTAACGGAGTCTTTGACACCGCAAACCAAAACGCCTTTGGCTTTCACATCTTCGAGTTTGCCGGCAAACGAGACAGATGCTGCAAACATGAAAGACAGCACCAGAGCCAGAATAATAACCAAACGTTTCATAATCTTCTCTCCTCTCTTGAGATTATAATTATATACCAATTAAAGAATTTCCTTCAGGAAGTTCTTTGTACGCTCATTTTGCGGGTTCTTGAAAAATTCATCCGGGGGAGCCTGCTCCACCACTACGCCACCGTCCATGAACAGGACACGGTCGCACACCTCGCGGGCAAAACCCATTTCGTGGGTGACACAAAGCATGGTCATACCTTCGCGCGCAAGGTCTTTCATTACGTTCAGGACCTCGTTGATCATCTCCGGGTCAAGAGCCGAGGTCGGTTCATCAAAAAGCATGACCTTGGGCTTCATGGCCAAAGAGCGGGCAATAGCCACACGTTGCTGCTGACCGCCTGAAAGTTCTGCGGGATATTTATGGGCCTGATCGTGAATGCCCACTCGTTCAAGCAGACTCAAGGCAATGGCCTCAGCCTCGTCCTTTGGGGTATTGCGAACCTTGATGGGAGCCAGGGTAACATTCTTGAGAACGGAGAGATGCGGGTACAGATTGAACTGCTGGAAGACAATGCCGATTTCAGCACGCAGATCATTGACATTAACGTCTTTGTCGAGGATATCCTTACCGTCAAAGAGAATCTGCCCTTTCTGATATTCTTCCAACCGATTGATACAGCGAATGAATGTGGACTTGCCGGAACCGGAAGGGCCACAGATTACAAGCACCTCGCCCTTGTTAACGGATTCGGTAATGCCCTGCAAAACGTGGAAATCGCCATACCATTTATGCAGCTTCTGCACTTCTATCATAGCCATTTAACAATTCTCCGAGGTAAATAAAAGAAAACTAACGATGGAGTGCTGTCTGAAGCCTTGCCCCTGCGCGTCAGACAGATTTCCCTGAACAAACAAACATATTCTACGATATATGAAAAAAGTCAAGAAACAGTTCGTATTCCACACATTCTACGACACGTGAACACAACCTCATGCATCCCGAACAACAACGCCTTCAGCCCCATCAAAAGCAACTGAATCAATCCTCCACAACCGTGCTTTGCGACTCCAAAACACAAGGGACAAACGGAGCATGGAAGAACAACACTCATGCACACCTTACCCCGTAATTAAAAAGCAACGCCCCTCTTCCGAACTCCACAAGCTCTCAATGACAAGCAGCACTATTTGAGTCCTGCTTCCTTGTAGTACCGCATGGCACCAGGATGAATCGGCGCGGACAAACCTTGCAGCATGCCCTCCCGGGTCAGCGTTGCATATGCCGGATGCAACCCCTTGAACTCTTCGAAATTCTCAAAGACTTCCTTTGTAATGGCGTAAACGACCTCGTCCGGAACATCGGCAGAGGTAACAAGCGTTGCTTTCACGCCAAAGGTCAAGACATCAGCTCCTGCATTCACGGCATTGGGATAATGCCCCATGGGAATAATCGCAGGAGCATAGTACGGATACTTGGTAAAGAGGGAATCAATGCCGACAATGGGCACAATGGTGACCTTTCGTGACCCTGCGCATGCTTCCTTGATGGCTCCCGAAGGATGCCCCACCGTATAAAAGAACGCATCAATCCGACCATCTTGAAGCAGCCCTGGAGCTTGGGCCGCCTTGATCTTCACAGATTCCTGCAAATCGTTCAGCGTCAGCCCGGCAGCCCCAAGCGCGTCAATGGAATTTTGGAGCTGGCCAGATCCCGGATTCCCGATGTTGACCCTTTTCCCTTTGAGGTCCTTTATACCGACAATCCCTGTGTCCGCCCCTGCAACAAGGGTGACACATTCCGGATGTATGGAGAAAACCGAACGGAGCTTGTCCTGAGGGCCCTTGCCTTCCCACTCGGCGATGCCTTCCATGGCCTGATATTGACGGTCTGACTGAGCAATACCGAATTCGAGATCACCAGCCACGACAGCATTGATGTTGAAAACGGAACCGCCTGTGGATTCGACCGTTGCACGGATGCGGTAGACGTCCTTCTTCTTGTTGACGATCTTGGCAATGGCGCCACCGGTCGGATAGTAGACTCCTGTGATCCCCCCTGTACCAATAGTCACAAAGGTGGATTTGTGCGGAGTGACAGGGGCTTTCTGCTTGTCCATCTTCTCTTGTGGCGCTTCACCACAGGCATGCAATGATAGAAGCAAAGCCAGTATAGCTGCTGCAACAATCATCTTCAACACGGTCTTCATTCAAACACCCCCGCAATATACGAAAAATGAGGTTCAACGCAGCTCGAAAACTGGTGCCAGCTAGAGAACTCACAATCATTTAAAACAATTGAACTGAAACCATTACCCCTCGGATTCAGCCACATAATACACAATTCTTCCAAACTAGGTTATTAACAATAAATATATTTTCATGCAATGAGATTAAGAATAATGAATACGAGTAATCTGGGGCGATAGCTCCCTGTCAGCCCTCACTATTCCGTCAAAAAAACTCGATAAGCATGGCAAGACCAACCTGCCTTTATCGAAAAAAAAGGCCCGCTCTACCGAGCGGACCTTTAATCTTAGCGAGTTCGAACCTAGTTATTCAGCTCACGTTCCTGAGGGAACAGCGGCAGATAACGGTAAACCAGCGTCAAAACCAGGAAGCCGTAAGCCACGATCATGATAGAGGAGGCGTACTCAACCCAGTTGGGTGCGTAAACCTGCCAGCTATCAAAAGGCAATGCGGGCTGTGCAATGGTCTGAACCGTAAACACGTAGCGGTTTATGGAAACACCGATACATGCCAGGATGGCTGCGATATAGAGCATAGCCGGACGGTTGCGAATGCTCGGAGTAATCATCATGATGGCAGGAATAACTCCGCAAATGATGATTTCCGTGTACAGCAACCACTTACCGTAAACCAAGCCGTAGAACATGTCGTCAAAGGTCAGACCGACAGAAGGCAGGTAACCGGTTGCCCAGGCCCAGGTGTCAATGATCTTGAAGAACATGTAGACGCTGAGCATGGTGCCGGCGATTTTGCCCATGAGGGCCTTGGTCTTGTAATCCACGAGCTTCTTGCCGGTGAGCTTTTCCATGAAGGTGGCGACCAGGACGGTGAAGACCGGACCGGTACCAACAGCGGAAAGCACAAAGAGGAAGAAGGTCCAGGGCCAGATGAAGAAGCCTTCGCGGAAAGCGTAAGGACGACCGATCAGGACACCGTACATACCACCCAGGGAACCCTGGTGGAAGGTAGACAGGAATGCACCCAGGCCTGCGAACAGAGCCATGTTGACATGCATGTTGTGAGCCAGCGCGTGGATGAAGGGAATCTTGTTCAACTGCTTCTGTTCCAGGACCAGCGGGACGAACTCGATGATCAGAACGGTGCAGTAGCAGGTGATACAGAAGATAACTTCAGTCAGCATGGAGTGAACGTTCGGATGCCAGTAACCGAACCAGGCACGGCCCGGCTGGCCAATATCGAGCGTCAACACCAGCATTGCGCCGGAATAGCAGATAAATCCGACAACAACCGTCAGGTTGATGATTTTCTCAAGTTGTTTGATCTTGAGGATGTACTTGAGCAGACCGGTGAAGAACGCACCGGCGCCAAGAGCGATCACGGCAAGGTCAAAGGTAATCCAGGCACCGAACCCGAAGTAGTTATCCAGTCCGGTGGTACCGATTCCGTTATAGAGTACGAGAACGGCGGCATACAGACCCCAGGTAAAGAACCCGAGAATCACGGCAGTCCAGATAAGGAACTGGCCGAACGAGCACCGCTGCACCCCTTCCGGGAAGAGTTTGCTATCCATTGTTCAGCCTCCTAACCGTGCGAGTTGGACGGAGCACCATGGCCACCGCCGTCTGCGTTGTAGTTATCACCCTGCTTGCGGACCCATTCACGTTCACTGGTGTAGTAGACCTGAGGTGCCAGGCCAAGCTTCTCCAGCAGGCGGAATGCGTTGGGGCCTTTGGCGAGGTCATGCACTGCGTGTTCGGGATTGTTGAGATCACCGAAAGTGATGGCCTTGGTGGGACAAATCTCGGCACAGGCGGTGTTGTACGCGCCATCAGCCAGATTCATCGGATCCTCGTCATTCTGACGGGCTTCATTCTTGGCGTCCAGGTAACGGGAGTGACAGAAGTTACACTTCTCAACCACACCACGAGGACGGACGGACACGGAGGGAGACAATCCCTTGTCCATGCCTTCGGGCCAGAGCGGATCCCACCAGTTGAAGTAACGAGCGTGGTAGGGGCATGCAGCCATACAGTATCTACAGCCGATACAACGGGGGTAGATCTGAGAGACGATGCCGCCCTCTTCATTCTTGTCCGTGGCGATAACCGGGCAGACAGGCACACATGCGGGGTTACCGCACTGCATGCAGGGCCTCGGCAGATAGGCAGTCTCGTGATCCGGGAATGCCTGGCCGTTGGACAGTTCGTACACGTTCATCCAGGTCAGGGTCTTGAGCTTGTTGGATGCTTCGTCGCGATCCTTGGTCAGAGCCTGAACATAGTTATAAGGGTCATTCTTGGTCATGGGAGCGATATTGTTTTCCACCTGGCAGCCAACCATACAGGCGCCGCAGCCGGTGCATTTATCAATATCAATGACCATGCCCCATTTGATTTTGAATTCTTTTATTTGCATGTCGGTTCCCCTTAGATTTTGGCGACATTCACAGTGGAACCGGCCCATGTGGAGGCGCCAGCGGCAGCCTCGGAGCTCACCGTGAGAATCTTGTAGACATTATCGCCCTTCCCCTTCGAGAACTCGTCGCCGACGGTGTGACCCATGCCCAGAGGCGCGGCCACGACGCCTGTCAGGACGCCTTCAAAGAGCTGAACCAGGGCTTCACACTCGCCATTACCGCCGGAGAGCTTGACCTTGGAGCCAACGCTCACGCCAAGCTGTTTGGCTGTGGCACCATTCATCATCACGACCATATGATCGCCAACCAACTGGTTGTTGCTGATGGTGGCCGGAGCATTGGGAGTAGTCGCCTGGTTGGCGGTACCCACATTGAGCAGAGTATACGGAGCCAGACCGACAGCGCCATTGCCCTTGACGGGAACAGCGGCTTTGCCAATCACGTTGGCGGCCATGCTTGTAGCGACCGGGGACTCGCCCGCGACCACATAGGCTGCGCCTTCCTTAAGTTCATCCATATCTGCACCAACGGCTTCAACCTTGGCTTCAAGCACTTCTTCGAAGGTTTCGAAACCGATGTCAGCCAGACCGAGCAGGAAGGTTCCTGCGCAACCGGCCTTGACGCTGGGCTTGGAGACCGGTGCGCCCAGAGCATAGGTAGCCTTGGCTACGCCGTAAGGGCTTGCCAGGTCATCCATACGCTCATAGGGATGCAGAGTCGGCAGAACCAAATCTGCTGCCGCCGTGGTCTCGGTTGCGACCGAGTCGAAAGCAACGGTGAAAGCTCCCTTGACCTGCTCGGGAAGAGCATAGGCAGGGTTGGCCTCGTACACGAACAGCAGGTCGGCGGAAACGCCTTCCAGAATGTCCGCTTTCAACATCTCGCTCCGGGTCATTGCAGTGGAAACGGCCTTGCCGAATTCAGGCACTGCAGTCATGGCCCCGCCGAGCAGCAGGTTCAACGCAAACGCTGCACCGTGTGCTGCAACAGAGCCACCGGGCACAACCACAGGGTTGCTGGCAGCCAGCAACTGTTTGGCAACATCAGCCATGATACCGGTCTTGACGCCAGTGACGGCTTCAACCTTGGCCGGGCTGTATTCGCTCATAACCATGGACTTAAACGCAGCAAAGTCTGCGACAGGTGCGCTTTTCCCGGCCTGGAGGACATAGTATGCAACACCCAAGGTGAATGCAGCCATGCCCTCTGCGGAAACAGGCACCCATTTGTCAGTCACTGAAGCGGTCTTGGTCTGCATGGGACCGGCAAAGATGAACTTGCCGGATTCGTTTGCAGCGAAAGCCTTGAGGTTGGCAACGGTCGGGCCCCAGGATTCCAGGGCGTCGGCACCAGCCAACAAAACCATGTCTGCGCCTTCCAGATCGTACCCGACCTGTCCGGAACCACCCATGAGGGTCCATGCCTTGTCGGCAGCCTGCATTTCACACGGCATGGTATAAAAGGCATCAGAGCCTTTGTCTGCCAGCAGTGCGGAAAAGACTTCGTTGATCGTACCGGTCTGATCGCCGGAGACGACAGCGACCTTGCTGCCAGCGGCTTCCAGTTTTTCGGCCACGACTTCCGTCGCCTTCTCCCAGGTGATTTCTTCACCATTCAACATGGGGGCCTTGATCCGGGTGGGGCTGTTCTTGACCTGAACGCCATTGGCGCACAGGGGGCAAACACCACCGCCGGAAAGAGGATTGTCCACGTTACCTTCCACGCCGAAAGGCTCACCCGCAACAGTGCGGACCTTCACGGCACAGCCGGATTCACACATCTTGGATACAGTCGGTACGCCTTTGACTTCCCCGTATTTCAACTTGGGAATCCAAGGCCAGTTCTGCGTCCAGATGGATACATCATCAAGGGCTGTCCAGACCGTCGGCGTAAACAAAATACCGACGGTGGCACCCACACTCATCTGAATAAAAGCTCTGCGTGCTACGCTCATTTCTCAGTACCCCTTTACTTGTGACAGGTGTAGCAGGCGTTCGGCTGGCCCTTAAGGGCGTGGCACCGTTCACACTTCCACATCTTCATGGTCATCTTGCTGTAGCCAGACAGGATATTCTCCTCGAATGCCGGAGGCACATCGTTCGTGTGGATATCCTTGAGGTGACACAAGTTACAGTTCTGTTCAGGGGCTTCGCCCTCAAACACTGCGGGGTCGACAACACTGGACAACTCTTTCTTCATCTCGGCCAACTCGGCAATATCGAGATTTGCGTGAGCCTTGTGAGAGAAGTACACGTTGTCAGGCTGGAACTGATAATTCAGCCAGGGAACTTCTTTACCCTGGATGAGATACTTGACGACATACTCGCGCTCAGCGTTCCGCTTGTCGTCATCCGAAGACGCCAAATTGTCTTCGATAGCTCCGATTTCAGCCTTCATGATAGCGTCATAATCAGATGGGTCGATGCCTTCTTCGGCAATGGCTTCCATTGCTTCTTCAGGATCAACCGCGTGACATTCCGCACACACTTCGTTGGTCGGGAAACCGGCATACGAACCGTCATCCCGGAAATAGTGACAACTTTCGCAATCCATACCCTCGCCGTCCACATGAATGGCGTGGCTGAACCACACGGGTTGTTCGACCTTTTCGAAGAACAAACCCGGAAGCACTGCCCAGCCCAACACACACGTGGCCAGGAAGCCGATGATAAAGGGGAGAACCCCTCCACACCGTTTCGATGCTTTTCTTTCCTCCATAACCTTTGCCCCATCACTCTAAAGTTAATGTGAAATTCACACCAATTGAACTCTGTTCCCATAAGGCGACTATCGATTTCCTGTCAAGAGAATATGAAAAAATTCACGAACTCACAGTGCAAGAAATCAACAACGAATCCAAACAGCTATCCTCCAAAATCGCAATTGACGTTAATTCTTCACCCTTCCATAGACATCATCGAATCTGACGATGTCATCCTCCTCCAAATACGGGCCGCTCTGAATCTCAATAATATTGAGCGGCACCTTTCCGGGATTGGCCAAACGATGCTGTGATGCCTTGGGAATATCAACGGACTGGTTCTCCACCAAAACTATGGGAGTATTGTCAACTTCCACCTCGGCAGTACCGTCCACAACCACCCAATGCTCACTTCTGTGATGATGCATCTGGGAACTCAGACGCGCCCCCGGAACAACCTGAATGCGCTTGATTTTATAATGCGCACCTTCTTCCAGAACAGTGTAATTACCCCATGGACGATACACCGTGGGGTGACTCTCCACCAACTGACTGCCTTCGGCCTTCAGGGTATCAACCACATCACGCACGGACTGAACCTGTTCCATGGGACAACTCAGGGTGGCATCACGAGTCTGAACCATTATCATGTCGGACAAACCGACTGCAGCCAGCTTGCCCCCCTCACTGATAAGCAGTGAGTTGGTGCAATCCATGGCCAGCACGTCCCCTTGGATAACGTTGCCGTTTTCGTCCTTGTCGCCAAGGCGATACATGGCTTCCCAGCTCCCGAGGTCATCCCAGTCAAACCCGGCCTTGATCACGGCGATGTTGTCAATTTTCTCGACCACCCCGTAATCAACGGAAATATCCGGTATCTCCCGATACCCTTGCAGCAACGGCACTTCATCCCGTGCCATCCACCACTCCCACAACACCGGTTCGCACTTGGCAACCTGTGTCAAAAATTTCTTGGCACTGAAAAGAAACATCCCACTGTTCCAGAAATGGCTGCCTTCACGAAGGAATTTTTCTGCTCTGGCGTAATCGGGCTTTTCAACAAATCCGTCCACGGCGTAGGCACCGTCTCCCAACTCCTCGCCCAACGTGATGTATCCATACCCGGTCTCGGGCTTGCTCGGCCCCACACCAAAGGTGACAAACTGCTCCTGGGCGGCCAGCTTGGCCCCGCGAACCAGATCGTTCACCCACGCCTCGGTATCCCTGACCAGATGGTCGGACGGGAACACGGCGGCCAGGGCCTTGGGATTGGCTTCCACAACCTTGTCCAGGCCAAGCATGATAGCCGGCAAGGTGTTGCGACCTACGGGTTCGGCCAGAACCTGTGCTTCTATGGCCGGGTCGATGACAGCCACCTGCTTCCGCACCTCGAAGACATGCTCTTCATTGGTGATAACCCATATCTTTGATGGCTCGAATGCCTCCAGCACACGGCTCACGGTTTGCTGGAGCAAAGTCGTCTTGCCTCCAAGAACCAAAAGCTGCTTGGGTAGCAGATTTCGTGAGAGAGGCCACAACCGGGTACCAGACCCGCCTGCCAGAATAATGGCATGGCACTCCTCTACAAAACCGTCCTTGTTCAGATCGGCTGTGGACATATGTATTAGACCTCGTAGATAAAAGGAGAATCAAAATCAGCCAGCTTGGGAAGCCGTCTATCTTTTTCTGACAATATAGGGGAACGACCTTGAAGGGCTGACGACCAGTCCATGGCAATGTCCGGGTCATCCCAGGCGATACCGCCTTCATGTTCAGGAGAATATGGCCCATCAACCTTATATTGAAACTCGGTGTCCGGCATGATGGTGACATACCCATGCCCAAAACCACGAGGGACAATCATGCGTTTGAAGTTAGCCGCACTCAGAATAACATGATGACATTTCCCATAGGTAGGAGACCCCTTCCGCAAATCCACTACCACATCCAGAACCGCTCCTCTCGTCACCCAGACAAGCTTGGCCTGCTCTGCGGGCGGTGTTTGGAAATGAAATCCCCTGAGCACGCCTATATCCTTGGAATAGGCATGATTATCCTGAACAAATTCACATTGAATGCCAAGCTTCAAAAACGAATCGCGATTATAACTTTCCAGAAAAAAACCACGCTCATCCTGAAAGACGTTGGGGACCAAAACAAGAAGGCCGGGAAAACCAGTCTTATGGACCTGCATTCAATTCTCCTTCATTAATGCACAGGCGATTTGAGTTCATGTATCCGAGTTCCGCTACAGACACAAGCCCGAGACGTTTTTTTACGGTTCAGTACAAAAAAAGGGGCCTACCATGTTCACATTTGCCCCTCAGTTTGCTAGTGCCTCTTTCTAGAGGAGATCTATAACAATGTATAAGGACGCATTTGCATGAATTTTCTGGATATCATTCTCATCTGCATTGTCACACTGTTCCTTGTCAGAGGCTTTTTCCGCGGTCTGGTTCAGGAAGTCCTGTCATTGATAGCCATTGTTCTGGCCACCTTCCTGGCGGCCAACTTCGATGATCTGGTCGCACCACACCTGCAGTTGTATATCGACAACATGACCACCGTCAGCGTATTGTCATACTCCCTCATCTTCTTCGGCACATTGATCATTTTCTGGATCCTGGCCAAGGTTATCCGCTCAATGCTCGAAATATCTCTGCTGGGCTGGGTCGACCGGACCGCAGGAGGCTTTTTCGGCCTTGCCGAGGGGGTGCTCATCTGTTTGATGGTCCTCATGTTTCTCCAGACCTTTGCTCCCAAGGCCGAGATCCTGAAGGAGTCGTTCCTGGCACCCCAGGCACAACATTTGGTGGATGCCCTGGACGAATATATCGACCTGCCTTCCGCCACTGACGCATTCAAAACCGCCAAGGATGCGCTCGGCATCAAGAACGACACAACCAACTAGACTGTTTTCATATAATCCAACCATTCATGGAGTTCGCCATGTGCGATACGAATAGTGACGCCCCCGGAACCGCCGTTCAGGACCTTCTCGATGTCATTGACGCCCTGCTTGCCCCGGATGGTTGTCCGTGGGACCGCGAACAAACACCCCACTCCATGTGCGACTATCTTGTCGAAGAGGCGTTTGAACTCATCGAGGGAATCCGCAACAACGACGCCCGCGAAGCCATGGAGGAACTGGGCGACGCTCTGTTCATCATCCTGTTTATTGCCCGACTCTACGAGCGGGACGGCGCGCACTCCCTGACAGACTCGCTCAAATACAGTGCGGCCAAGATGATCCGCCGTCACCCCCATGTTTTTGGCGACAAGACATTCATCGACAATGAAGCAATCTGGGACAATTGGGAGAAAACCAAGCGCGAAGAGAACAAAAAGACCGGACGAAAACAAGTCTATGACTCTCTGCCCAAGGGCCTCCCCCCCCTGCTGAAGGCATATCGCATCAACTCCAAGGCCGCCCGCAACAAATTCACCTGGGACAGTGACGCCGCAGTGGAAGGACAACTCAAAAGTGAGTGGCAGGAATGGCAGAACGCCATGGCTGACGGGGACAAGGATGCGTCCGAAAAGGAATTCGGCGATTATCTCTTTACCCTGGTGGAACTTGGCAGGCGAAAAGGCATCAAAGCCAATTCAGCCCTGGCTTTCGCCAACCAGAAATTCCTTGGCCGCTTCGGCAAAATGGAGGAATTGGCAGAAATGCGGGGCCTGGTCCTTTCGGAGATGAACCTGGATGCAATGAATGCCTTATGGGATGAAGTAAAAAACTGGGAAAAGGATTAACCCAGGAAATGTTTCAACAGAGAGAATACGGCGACACCTGTGCCGATGGCTCCATACATGAGAAGTCATGGAAGACAGTTTTTTTTGAGTTTCCAGGCCAGCACCCCCGCCACGGAAATGGTAGCAACAACGGAAACAATCAAGATACCGATTTCGTTCATATTCTTCGCCAATGCCTTACTTGATCAAGGCCACCCGGTTCTGCCTGATCCGAATAGAACATTTAATATGTAATAGAGCGACAAGATAGCGCCACCCACTGCCACGAGTATGTATGGGATGGACAGTCGCGGCCGCTGCCACAGATAGAGCATTATTCCGACAACAAGACTGACGATAATGGCAATGATGAGATACATACTTTCGATCTGCATACTACCTCCCGGACCATAGCCATTATACGCCTAATTCGTGTACAAGTGCAAATTTCCCTCCCCCCTAAAGTTCTTGAGGGAATAACCGATATGGCTGATAGGCGTTATTTCCGCCCTGACGGCTAGGGAGGGTAGACTTATGACCATGGCACTGAGCGGTCTTGGAGGCTCCTCGCCTTTTGATCAAGAGACATTTGGCGCAGCTGTGGTTTCCAAGACCCTGGACTACATGAACAATTCCGGCAGTGGTTCGAGTCCGGCTCCGGTGGACCAAGCATCCGCCGAAGCCTCACTCGTATCCAAAACCTTGGACTACATGAATCCCGGGTCTTCATCGGACGACAAAACCGGTATGGCCCAAAGTTATGACTTCCAGACCAGTGTCCTTGGTGCTCACGCCAAGGGTGCGGTCATTGACACCATTATCTGAAGGTTCGGAGATAACGCCTCGAATAAACACCCCGCTCTTCAATCAAGAGGAGCGGGGTCTTTTAGCGTATGCCTTCCATATTCCTTCAATTCACCGGACAACACCAAATCAATACACTTCCTATCATACAGACCTGAATTACAATATTCAGCAAATCAAATATAATTTTACGGGACTTTGCATCATTAATTTGTGCATTAACAGCTAAGACAATGGCGTTTCCTGTTTTTACACGGCAATAAAGAACTCAAAGAATAAACACCGGCACTGCTACGAATTTATCAAATCAAGAATCACCCCCTCCGGGGTCAACGCATGGGGCTGTATGGTATACTGCTGACAGAGCCTGACAACCTGGGGAAGTTCCAGACCACACCGATCAAGCAGTGCGTGATCTTCAAACAAGCAACCCACCAGACCGTCAAAACAGATGTTGCCACTCTCCATACAGATTACGCGCTCAATATTCTCGGCGATAAAGTCCATATCGTGGCTGATGATCAACACGGTTTTCCCATCACATTGCAGTCGATTGAGCACGGCTTCCAGAAGAACGATCTCGGAAGGATCAAGGCCCGCAGTCGGTTCATCCAGAACAACCACCGACGCATCCATTGCAACAACCGAGGCCAGGGCCAGTCGTTTGCGTCGACTGAATCCGAGATCATGTGGATTCATCTCCTGCACCGGACCAAGCTCAAAGGCCGCCACTGATTCCTGAACGAGCTTTTGCACGCGCTTTGGATCAAAGCCAAGATTCCGTGGACCGAACGCGATCTCATCCCACACAGACTGCTTGCAGATCTGATCGTCCGGGTTCTGAAACAACAATGAAACCATCCCCGCAATCTGAGCGACCTTCAAATCACTGATAGGCGCCCCATCAAGACACACCTCTCCCTGAGAGGGCCGCAACAAACCGTTCAGATGTTTTGCCAGGGTGCTTTTCCCGGAGCCATTGTGTCCGACAAGGGCTACTCGTTCACCGCGCTTTATGGTCACCGAGACATTGTGCAGCACAGCAACATCTTCGGTGTAGCCAAAACAGATATCTTTTATTTCCAGCAACATTGCCTCACCATCAATCGACCTTCAGCCCCGAGACAACCTCGGAGAATGTGGTTGCCAAGGCCTGCCCTGCCTTCCATCGATCATGCTCCACGGCCAAAGCCGCGACCTGCGTGTACCGCGTCCAGTCAAGTCCGATCTCACGTATCATGGGATCAACGAGGACTTCACATGGTGGCCCGTCCAGAACCAGTTTCCCTTGGTGCAGCGCCAGTACCCTGTCTGCATATCGGGCGACCATATCCAGTTTCTGTTCCGCGATCACAATGGTTTTACCCTGGCTCCGCAAGCGGTCGAGGATCTCGAACACCTCTCGTGTTCCGCGGGGATCTAAAAACGTGGTCGGCTCATCCAGAACCAATACATCCGGTTCTCCCACCAGCATGGACGCCAACACCACTCGTTGTTGTTGCCCCCCGGAAAGCTGCTGGGGCGACCGCTCTGCCAACTCAGTCAACCCGGTAAGCGCAAGCACGCGCATCACACGTTCCCAAATGGCTTCCCGCTCAACGCCACGATTCTCCAAACTAAACGCGACTTCTTCAAAAACCGTAAAGCGGACATTGGAAAACTGGTTCGCGGGTATCTGCATGACAAGCCCCACATCACAGGCTATTTCTGCCACGCTCAGCTCACTGAGACGCTCGTCATTCTTGAGAATATCCCCGCTCAGACGCCCGTTAAAGAGGTGCGGAACAACTCCGGTCAACGCATAGCACAATGTGGATTTTCCCGCGTCATTAGCCCCGATCAGGGCCACACATTCTCCGTGTTCGATACGGGCAGAAATCCCGTTCAACGCCGCACTCTGCGTTCCTGGATAGGCGTAGGTCACATCATCAAGTGTCAATGTTGCCATGCTTCAGCCCACTATTCTCCAAACTATGATTCCCACCACCATTAACAGCATGGCCCAGCGAGCCCCCTTCTGCCCCTTTGAATCAACAAGAACGCGCCATGATGTCGCAACAGTGCGTGAATTGAACCCACGGACCTCAAGGGCAATGGCCCGCTGTTCGATTTCAACGAGCGCCCCCAGTACGAACGGGGCTACCAGCGGCTTCAACGCCTTCATCCGCTTGAAAAAATGTCCTTCGGAGTCCAGGCCCCGCGCCCGTTGAGCGGACTGGATAACGCCTGCCCGGGCACGCATTGCAGGGAGTATCAACAGCGGACTGCCCAGCAAATAGGCGACTGATGGCGAACATCCTGCCTGCGTGGCCGCAGTAATACAGTCCGCAGGATGCGTACAGAGAACAAACAACAATGAGGCGGTAATCACCGCTGCCAGCCGTACCAAGACAACCGCCGCAAAACGCAACCCTTCTGCGTACAACGAAATGGAATGGTAGGTAAAAACAGGAGTCACATTGTCAGGATTCAGCAATCCATGAATGGGAATCATGAACAGCAGCAACGGCAGCATGGTCCGCCACAGAATCTTCCACAACGGTCCAAGCACACCGCTCATCATGGCCAGAACGAGGTTGCAGACAATCAGCAGACAAGCGATCATCCACCCCTTGGGCAGAAGATACACCCCAACCCCGACCAGCAGAATATACGCCAGCTTGTTAAGCGGATGAAGACGATGTGTCCACGACTCGCCATGTACATGGAGAGTCGTGGACTGTTCTGGAATATTCAAGGGTCCTGAGCAATTAGGAAAGGGTTGCTTCGGACCGGGAAAGCCGCGAGGTGGTACGGCCGGGAAGCGCCTTGATCAATCCCCATACCAGCAATGCCGAGACAACCTTGTCCAACAGGTTCGACGTAAACACAGTTATCACGACGGAGCCGAACAGGTCGCGGCCCAGAGCGAGCATGTAGGAAGTCACGAAATCCGCCCCACTCCCGGTAATGCCGCCAAACATATACAACCGAATGGGAACCGCGACCACAGCGTTGAACACAGTGATGACGACACCGGCAACGAGAGCCAGCCACCATGTCTTGAACAGGCCGTAGCGAGCACAGATACCGGCCATGAAACCGATAACCATGGCAACAGGGGCAAAAGCGGCCGCAACAGGTGAACTGATCAAACCCCAAATCAGGTTGGTCAGTAAACCGGTAATGGCTCCAGCCCATGGACCGGCGAGCACACCAACGAGGATGGTGCCGATTGAATCAAGAAAAATCGGAAGCTTGAGAAGTGACACCAATTGGCCGACGGCTATGTTGATAACAATAGCGACAGCAATAAACACCAGCGTAAACGTCGAAAATCCACTCTTCAACCGGTCTGATAAACCCATCATCCTACTCCTCTTCACAAGTTGCAGATTCGATTTCAAGCTCGGGATATCCTGTCTCTGAATCGTACCTCCGCACAAAACGGACATCAGGACATACCCCCAGCACAATCTCTGCGGTCGTGTAGATCTTGCAGCCTTCAAGAACATGCGCTCCCACGGTTCGCCCCTGCGAATCGGACAGCGCAATATGACAATGGGAACCATGATGTGACAGCACGCCTGTCAGAGAGACAATCTCGTAGTGCCCTTCCAGCACGATAGCATTCTCCTGATTGGCATACCGTAGAACCGCCGTGGTCAAACTCCCCACACAGGTCAGCACACACGCAGCCTCGATGGATTGCTCACGGACAAATCGTTCCAGTTCACACAGCAAGTCCTGCCCTGGCCGCAATCTCACGGCAATGCACGACATCACAATGGCCCCTCCTGTTCTTCAAGGTCGCAACATCACAGCCAACCCCCTTGACTGCAACCGCACCTCATCCCTCACACATTGCACAAGGAACTACACCAGGGGCTATCAAGAGACCAATTGATTTACTCATATTTGCATATGAAGTATATTTGCTTTTTGAATAACTCGACACAGTATCCAAACATACGGCGAATATCGAACGGGATCACACCGAAGTCGCGTGAGCGTCAGAAAGCCCCTTGCGGAGAGTTCGACCAATACGCTACATACTGCTTGCCTTATCCAAAAGGCACAACAAGCAGTATACGGAGGGCTCAGATGGCTTTATTCAGGAACAAGAAAAACGGTAATCTCTATATCACGCTGGACACCGTGACCAACGCCACCAATACGCAAGACGACCAGGAAATGATTCTCTACAAGCCAGTGGAAAGCGAGCGCCTGTTTTGTCGCGAACAGGAAGAGTTCCACCAGAAGTTCATCCCTGTGAACACCGACAAGATCATCGAGTTGCTTGGCCCTCTGGGACAATAAATCTAACAGCTGTGTCCACGCTCCTCCCTGCAAAACAGGTTGGAAAAAACACCCAAGAGACAATACACATGAGCAGTACAATCGAACCCGGAGTCAACAAGACCGTGGTTGAGCAGGCGATGCGCCACATCAATCACCACGGCGGCATATACGAAGATTGGTACGTCGGCATTGAAGAGGAAGGCTCCGACCGCGACGACACCAGCAACCGGCAACTTATTCGCTATGAGACGGCCTCAGAAGATGAAGCAAAGCTCACCATGTCATGGCTCCTCGGCCTAGGATTCATGGCTGACGATGAATACGGTGCCGAACCCACGATCCTGTTTGTCTATACGAATAAAAAAGTACAACAGGATTAACCCGTCCGATCAAAACTCTTCAACATTCCCAGACTGCCCCCCTCCTTCCTTCCACCAAAGACCAAAGGCTTCTCTCGTTTGAGAGAAGCCTTTGGTCTTTGGTGGAAGGTGATACACGCCATCCATACGGCTTCATCCGCCAACAGGCTTTTCTGCCCGCACATCCAACTCTATTGCGAACAGATTTGGGAGATAGGCCATCCCCACTATGATCATCATAAAAAAACAACCAACGTGTTGCCATAAAAATATAAACCGTTTAATATTCTCGGTGGTCCGACCTGCTTTTTCCCATATCAAAGGCAGAATGACGACTTCATTCATTGGTGTATATTTCAACTCGCAACATAAACAAAACTCTGTGAGGGGGCTCTCAAATGACAGACAAAAAGAAAATTTCAGCACAAAAAATGAATGTAGACCTTGCCACTCAGGTTCTCAACCAGCTCCCCACTCCAGTCTTTGCCGTGAATAATGACATGGAAATCATTTTCATGAACAAACCGGGTCAGGATCTGCTTGGAATGGAACTCGACGATATCCTTGGCTCTCACTGTTATACGCTGATGCAATCCCATCACTGCGAAACGCCGGAATGTCGCATGCAGTTGGCAAGGGAAACCGGTAAAACGTGTACCGCGCGAAACGAGATCAATATTGACGGTCGCCTGACCCCCATCGAGTATACAGCCGCCCCGCTTTTTGATGACAACGGCGAACTCATCGGCGGCTTGGAGTACGCCATAGATATCACTGAACGCGTACGAGATGAAAAACGGCTTCGTGAACAGAGTCGAACCATCCAGGAAATCTCCACCCCGGCCATCAGCCTCTGGGACGGCATAGTGGTCCTGCCAGTTCTTGGTGTTGTCGACTCCCTGCGCGCCAAGCAGATGATGAACACCATGTTGCTCAAGATCAAGGAAACCTCAGCCAAGACCATAATTCTGGATATACAAGGCGTTGCCGCAGTAGATACTGCCGTCGCCAACCACCTCATCAAGATCACCAAGGCGACGAAGCTCATGGGATGCCGCTGTATCATCTCGGGCATGTCTCCGGCCGTTGCCGAAAGCCTTGTGCATCTGGGTATTGATCTGGGCGATGTGGCCACCAATTCCACATTGCGCGATGCATTGGGAGACGCCTTTACGCTCATGAGTCTTGAAGTCAAAAAAACTAAATAATTCAATTTGATTCACTTGAGCAAAGGATATGGCTGCCATGCAGCAGACTATAAGAGCTTCCAGCTCAACCATGAACATCATCGAAGGGGTTCTTTTGGTGCAAGCGCCGGAGAACTTCGATGATGCCACTTTCCAAACGTTACGCAGGGAGATATTACAAACAGTTCACGCGCATTCCGTGCGTGGGGTGCTTCTCGACGTCTCGGCAATTGAGGTGATCGATTCTGTCAGTTTCCATTTACTGAAAGACACATCACGCACAGTGACCATAATGGGGGCCAAGACGATCTTTGTCGGTTTCCAGCCAGGCGTGGTTTCCGCCTTGATAGACCTTGGCGTTGAGTTCGACGACATTGAAGCGGCACGAGAAATGGAAGACGCCATGAATATCCTCAAGCCCCCACTCCCGGAGTGTGAAGCCATAGAGGACGAAGAGATGGAAGAACTTGAAACCGAAAACGACGACCAGAGAGACGAAACAGAAAATGAAGAAGAATCAGTAGAAAGAAATGATGAGATTGAGACAGAACGAGATAGTTGACGAATCCCGAATTGAATTGGTCGACATTTCAGATGCGGGAGCAGCCATTGGCGCAGCCCGCCATATGGCTGCCGCCATTGGCTTTGAGGAGACGGACCAGTACCTTATTGCCACCGCAGTTTCCGAGTTGGCCACCAATATGATCAAGTACGCCGGAAGAGGAGAATTAACAGTCAGATTCATCAGGAATGAAGAACGCGACGGTTTTGAAGTAATGGCAATTGATTCGGGACCGGGAATCAAAAACGTTGAAAAAGCAATGCAGGAACATTTCAGTACAGGCGACAGTCTTGGCCTGGGACTTCCGGGTGTAAAAAGAATTATGGACGAATTATATATAGAATCACGCTCCGGAAGTGGAACTCAATGCGTCGCTCGCAAATGGAGAGACTGCGATGCTTAAAGTCGACTGCCATTTGATGATGAGATCGCTAGAGGAATCAATAGACACATGCGGGGACATTGGTTTCATTCATGTCGATAAAAAGACCTGTTTTTTCGCACTGATTGATATACTCGGTCATGGCCCGGAAGCGCATGAGGTGGCAGTGCAGGCCCAGGAGTATTTGACACACCACCATCAAGAGTCCCCAGCCGATATCCTTGAAGACCTGCATGAATATTTACGAGGGACTCGAGGTGGTGTGGCGGCCATCGGCTGTATTGATTTGAAGACCGGCACGCTCTCTTTTGCCGGAGTCGGTAACATTACCACAAGAATCTTTGCAGCGGAGTATAACCGAGTGCTCTCAAAAGACGGGATCATTGGGTACATGATGAATCGTCCGTCAGAGCAAATCATAAAGCTCTGTCGCAGGGACGTGGTTATGCTCTATTCAGATGGGATAAAAGAACATTTTGAACAGCACGATTGCCCGGGGTTGCTGACGGGCACTGCCGAGGAGATTGCTCAGCGTGTAATGGATACCTTTGCTAAGGGCGATGACGATTCCTCCTGTCTGATTGTGAGGTTGATAAAATGACCTCCCTCGGCAAGATCAGAATCTACAACCTGGATACTTTTAACGAAGCGCGCAAGAAGCTCCTTCGTTTAACATCCCGACTTGGTTTTGACACCATCAACGCGACAAAGATTGTCACCATCTGTTCCGAGCTATGCAGACCTGTCCTTATAGCAAATAATTCACTTCAAATACGTCTAGGCATAGAGCCGGTTGGCCAACGACTTGCCCTTAAATTTCAATTTGATTTCGATGAACCGACCCGGCCGACATTGGCCACAAGCGTTTTTTTCGATTCCATCATTTCCGGTGAGGATCTTCCATCATCCACTTTCCGCGCAACAAGACTCTTCCCGAACCGGAGTTTCCGGGTTTCCAAAACACTGATTGATGAATTGAGCCAGATGATTGCTCTCCCAACCCGCGAAGAGCTCTTCCAAAACATCGAGACAAAAAAAACAGAATTGGAAAAGGAAGTTATTGAACGCAAAAGGACTGAACAGGCATTGCGCGAAAGTGAAAAGCGCATTCTGACCATATTGGAAGGGACTCCTGATGCGCTGATCATTATCGATCAATCAGGCACCATTACCTTCGCCAACTCGCAAGCAGAGACCACCTTTAAGTATTCAAAAGAAGAGTTGCTCGGTCAATCCATTGAAATACTTGTGCCGGAGTCCATACGTCCTTCCCATTCACAATGGGTCAAAAAATATTTCCAATCTCCAGTCAATGTCCAATTACTGGCTACAAAAGCCATAATACACGGTGGCGAACACATCATTGTAGACATAAAGCTCAACCCGATTGAAACCAACGCAGGGACACAAGTCATCGCCTCGATTCGAGATGTGACCGAGCAACAGGAGGCGCAGGAATCCATTAAAAAACTCTCGCAGGTGGTAGAACAAAGTCCGGTTTCCGTCATGATCACTGACAATGAGGGGGATATAGAATACGTCAACCCGGCTTTTTCCAGCATCACTGGGTATTCTCTGGAAGATGTTATTGGGCAAAAGCCCTCTATTCTCAAGTCAGGCAAGACTCCATTGTCAGTGTATGAAGAACTCTGGGGAACTATCGTCAAAGGACAACACTGGAAAGGATCGCTGATTAACTGCCGTAAAAACGGCGAAGAATATTGGGAAAGTGCCATTATAGCGCCCATCTCCAACGACTCGGGGGAAATCACGCATTTCGTTGCAGTCAAGGAAGACATCACGGAACGGATGCGCATGGAAGAAACGGTACGCGAAAGCGAAATCAAATATCGCGAACTGGTCGAGAACGCGAGCAGCATCATTCTCAAGCTCGATATCGAAGGAAATATCACTTTTTTCAATGAGTTTGCTCAAAAATTCTTTGGATACACAGAGGACGAGGTTGTCGGCAAAAGAATTTTGGGAACCCTGGTTCCCAAAACGGAATCCTCTGGCAGAGACCTCAGCGAATTAATTTTCAAAATAGCCCATGATCCTGACAAGTATGAAAACTCCTCCAATGAAAACATGCTTAAGGACGGTAGTCGCGTTTGGGTCAACTGGACGAATAAAGCTCTCTACGGCGTGAACGATAACGAGCTTATTGGAGCGCTCTGCGTAGGACAAGACATCACAAAACAGAAAAATGCACAGGACGAACGCGACGCTGCCGCCAAGGCGCTGGATGAACACAACAAGGCGTTGGCCGAGCTTTCAAAAAAACTCTCAAAATACCTTTCTCCTCAGGTTTTCGATTCCATTTTTTCAGGAGACAAGGACGTCCAACTCACAACAGAGAGAAAAAAGCTCACTATTTTCTTCAGCGACATCAAGGATTTCACCAAGACAACTGAGGATTTGCAACCAGAAGACCTTACTGCCCTTCTCAACAGATATTTCACTGAAATGTCCATAATTTCAATGGAGTACGGTGCAACCATCGACAAGTTTATCGGCGATGCCATGCTCATGTTCTTTGGTGATCCAAAAACACTGGGTGTCAAAGAGGATGCCATGCAGTGCGTTCGCATGGCTGTAGCCATGCAACACCGCATGAAAGAACTTGAAGATGAGTGGAAAGGACTAGGATACGAAAAGCCCTTCAGAATGCGAGTTGGCATCAATACGGGCTATTGCACTGTGGGAAATTTCGGCTCAGAAGAGCGGATGGATTACACCATTATCGGCGGTGAAGTGAATCTCGCGGCACGACTGGAAGGCCAGGCCGACCCCGGCGGCATACTGATGTCCTACGAGACGTTTTCGCAGGTCAGCGATATAATCGCAGCAGAAGAACGAGAACCAATCATGGTCAAAGGAATACGGCGCAAGGTTCGGCCATATTCGGCAGTCGGCCTGTACGACCACCTCGCAGAAGGTGACCGCTTCATCAATTATCACGATGACGGCTTGAAGCTCCAGGTCGACATGAAGAAACTCAATGCAGTTGCCCGCAAAGCCGGTATTCGGGAATTGGAACGAGCGTTGGAAAAACTAAAATCCAAATAGATGATCAACTATCCGGCAAGGTCGTCAGCTTGATAACGGCCCGCACCGGCTAGTCACAACGCCTTTACGAGCCACAAATAGACTAACCATCTGTTTTCTCAAAAAAATATTAAATAAACACTCTTGATCAACAGACTGTTCGTTGAAATCCCACTTCTGATTCCACAAAACCCAAAGAAGTATGCGAACACACGCTAACCAACAGAATCATACTCCTATAACTGCCTTATATATAGCGAGCTTCCGTAATGCAGGTACGCTTTCGACTCCCAGCTTGTTGACAATCCGGGACATGTAAGTTTCCACGGTTCTGGGGCTTATATTCATTTTCTCGGCTATATCAATGTTGGATTCCCCAGCCCCCATCGCCGCAAAAATATCTTTCTCCCTGTCACTGAGGACAAACAACGGCACCTCATCTTCAATCCTTCCGCTGTTCTCTGTCAGGACTTGCGTGCAGCGCGGACTAATGAATCGCTCACCATCAAGAACCGCCTCTGCGCCATCCAGCACCACCTCTGGTTCCTCCCGCTTGGTAACATAGCCCCGCGCGCCACACCGCAGGGCATGGTTGATGGTTTCCGGTTCCTCATGCATTGAATAGACTAGCACCGCAATGCCATTTGCCGACAAATCTGCCAGAAGATCAATCCCACTGCCGTCTTCCATTGAAAGATCGAGAACTGCCAACTGGAATCTGCCCGTTTCGATGAAGAGTTTGGCTTCTGCGCAGCTTCCAACCTCTCTTGCTATGGTGTAATTCGCTGACTCAAGAAGAATGGTCAACCCCTGACGCACCGCTGGATGGTCGTCCGCAAGCAACACCTGAACACGCTGACTTACCTCTGTCATGCGCCCTCCCCCCAATTCTCAGCCCCGCCCGGTGACGTAGTGCAGTCGATGGAACACGTCACCACAGTACCGCAGTCCTGCGCGTCCTCAATGCGTAGCTCTGCACCAATAATTCGTGCCCGGTGGTTCATAATCCCCAATCCGATTCCGCCTGTTCGCTCATTTTCAATTTTCGATGCAGCCTCACGCCCTATGCCATCGTCACAGACCGTCAGCACAAGACAACGCGAGCCTTCACAGCGCAATGTCATGGAAACACTATTCGCCTGGGAATGCTTGACCGCATTGGCCAGGGCTTCCTGTGCGATGCGATACAACATGGTTGCATGCGGGTTGTCGCAATGGACGCAACGCAGATTTTTCTCAAACGTGACGTTCATGCCGGAGGCTTTGGACACCCGTCGTGCCAGATCGCTCAGAGAAGGACCGGGCATGTCCGGGTCGTGCTCCACCGGCCACAGGCCATGCGACGTGTTGTATGCATCATTCACGGATGCATCAAGCAAGGCTGACAACATCTCAATATCCTCACCGCCATCGGTCTCTTTGAGTCGTCTCTTCAACGCTGTCGCACGCAAGCGCGCGCCGGTCAAATTCTGGCACAGCCCGTCATGCAATTCATGACTGATACGCCGCCGTTCCTCTTCACTGATGTTGACGACCTCCCGCTCCAGCCGGTCCCGCTCTTCCATCTCTTCCTGCAAGCGCAGATTCTTGTTTTCAAGCTCGCCGGAAAGCTGAGCTACGGCCTGGAAGGCGCTGTTAGTGTACTGAGCCAGAGCAACGGCCTGACACAACGCGAAGATAAACATGCCGATTTCCACCACGTAGGAGGAGTCGAGCCAATTGGCGTGTACCAAAATATCATTGATACCCAGCACCATGTGAATGGTGCAACCCGTAAGCATCAACCATGCTCCGGCGCGGCCCTGCCGAACG
The DNA here is from genome assembly GCF_020886695.1 of Pseudodesulfovibrio sediminis. Classification (NCBI taxonomy): domain Bacteria; kingdom Pseudomonadati; phylum Thermodesulfobacteriota; class Desulfovibrionia; order Desulfovibrionales; family Desulfovibrionaceae; genus Pseudodesulfovibrio; species Pseudodesulfovibrio sediminis. The sequence continues at coordinate 94,625 of NZ_AP024485.1, read as the reverse complement.
CTAATCGTCAGCCGCTGAATGTTATATAGGCCAAAAACCAGGGACATCACCAGGCAGCCGAGAACATACCAATACAGGGAAACACCGGGGGCGAAGAGCATGAAGCCAATGAAAACGACAGTCCGTACATCGCCCAGCCGATATATGGTCTTGTGAAATTCCTCGGGATACAGCGTCTTGAAAAAACGAAAGCGGGCCGAAGGCCAGGCCATGTAGCACAACAGAGCGAAGTTCTCCATGAACGCCGGATTGATATCCGGCACCAGCATGGTCATGACCCACCCGGAGGTGTTGGAATTGATGGTATAGCCGATTGTGAGCAGACAATACAGCCCGAAATACAGCGGCGCAACATCCCTACGACGAACAAAATAGAGAGTGAGATGGTAGACGCCGATGACCAGAATGCTCCCGGCAAAGAATAGGGCCAGCGCCCATGCCTGCGTTCGCTGCTCCTGCAACGCTCCGACCGGACCGACGACAATCGTTTCGGGGATACCGCCGACGCGGAAATGGTGATTGGAGACTTGGAGTACCAACTCCACTTTACCGTCACGAGAGACTATTTCCCCGATACGCAGTGAGCGTTTCGGAGCTTCATCCTCTGCTGAAATCCCCACTATGCCGCTGTGGGCAACAACGACCCCATTGGCCCACAACTTGTAAGCCATCTGAATGTCGACCAACCTGATTTCAAGAGGTGCATCCCCCGGATTGGTGAGCAGATGCAATCTATAGGTCGCCTGCCCCGTCCGACTCAAATTCAACTCTTCCGGGGCATGATTCCATGTTCCCGGAAGGGTGAACATGCCCGAAGGCTCCGGGGCTTCGGCGAGAAAATCAGCCGGGGTAAGCAACCGATCCCAGTAGAACTCCCATTCTCCGTGAAGAGACAAAGGGCCGCTTTGGGCCAGATCGATTCCCCTAATATCCAACACACCTGCTACAGCCTTGGGGGGAACGCTGGATTGCCGGAGGCATCCTCCCGTACAAGCCATAACGACCACAAGAACCACGCACAGCAGGCTCGCCAGAATATACTGCCGAGTGCGCCGCCTTCCCGTGGGAGCATTGATGGCCGTCAAACGCTTCAAACCGCCTCCATCTGTCGTGCAAGAATGAATGCTGTCCACTGTACGAGCACTGAATGATTATTGCAACCCTATGGGGATTTTCGACTTTTTTGCATTTGTAAGGGAATTTCCGGACACACATATAAACCATTTCGAGCAATGCCCCCGGCATGCCTAGTACATATGAACATTTGACCTGTTTTGATTCTTTCGAAGAACAAACGAAATGCGGGAGCATTTCAATAAGTGCTCCCACATCACTCGTTCTTTCTCATCATCAATCTGGTTCGACTTCCGTAGCTCCCGGTCCAGTAGCCTGAGTGGCAGAGTTATTGTTAGTGGTCTGCTCAACCACGGACGGAATGCCTGGGGGATTGAGAGCAGGGCCGGCTGTGTACGCGCCGGGCAAGTTGCCGGGACCAGCTGGTCCGGGTACGGGCGAAAAGCTGGTAGGCCAAACCAGGGGGGGCTGTTGAGAAGCGTCAGTACCGCCACCTGCTGAACTGCTTTCTCCGTCGCCCTCCTGAGGCGATTCAGGCATGTTTCTGCCACCGGCAACGGCGACATCCATTTCCGAAAACCCTACGGCGAGCAGCTCTTCACTGGTATACCCGGCATCCAGGAGAGCCTGCGGAGAGTAGAGGTCTTTGAGAGCCTGCAATTTAAAGACCTCCTTGAGTTCGGCAAGCGTGAACCCTGCGCCTTTAAGATCCGAAGGACTGTAGTAATTCTTCAAGCGAGACAATTCGACTCCGCCTGCCTTCAGTTCTGCTGCAGTGAACCCTTCATCCCTGAGGTCACTGATAAAGAAACTTCCCTTTCTCAGATCAAGGATGGAATACCCGGCCTTATACAGTGCCCTTGCCTTAATTCCGACTCGTTTCAGCTGCATCGCGCTGAATCCGGCATTTTTGAGTTCCGTCACGGTGAAGTTAGCTTTCAAAGAAACCGTTTTGAATTTGGCTTTTATCATTTGTGCCAGGGTGTATCCGGCTGCCTTCAATTCATGCACCCGGAATCCAGCGGATTTCATCTCCGCTGCCGTGAACCCGGCTTCCTTCATTTCTGCGGCGGTAAATCGGAGACTTTTGAGTGTGCTTGGAGGAAAAACGCCCTTCATTTCTGCCGCAGTATATCCCGCGCTTTTGATTTTCCAAGCGCTGAACCCGGCTTCCTTGACCTCAGCGGCGGTGAATCCAAGATTCTTCATTTGCTCAAGAGTGTAACGCAATCCCTTGAAATCTTTTGCAGTATAGCCTGCCTCCTTAAGCTGCGCATCCGAAAACAGGTTCTTCATGCCAACCAACTTGACTCCTGCATCCCTCATCTCTCCGGCGGTATACCCCGCCGCATGCAAGTCCTCCAGAGTGATACCGGCAGTATAAAGCTCGTCTGCGCCGTACCCCGCCTTTTTCAGTTCTCGGGCATGGAACCCGGCCTCGACCATTTCATCCGCAGTAAATCCCGCAGCCTTGAGACGCTCAGGTGAATATCGCGCCTTTTTTAGGTCTGTTGCAGTAAAACCGGCTTCTTTAAGCTGTTGAGTGCTAAATCCGCCTCTTTTGAGTTCACGGATGGCGAAGAGACTCTTGAGTTCAGCAGCCGTGAATCCGGCCTTGTTCAACTGTTTGGCGGAGAAACCTGCGGCCTTAAGCTCCAACGGCGCATAGCCCTGTGCCTTGAGTTCAACAGCGGAAAAGCCCGCAGCTTTCAATGCCGCAACGGAGAATCCGGCCTTGTTCAACTGGGTAAGGGAATACCCAGCATTTTTCAGTTGTGCCGCTGAATAGCTGCCCTTGAGTTCGGCAGCGGTAAAACCAGCTTCCTGCATTTCCTGAAGGGTGTACCCGCTACTCTTCAATGTAGCGGCAGGGAAAAGCGCTTTGATATCGGCAGCCGAAAACCCGGCTCGTTTCAAGTGCTTAGCGCTAAAACCAAGCGAAACCAACTCCTGCGGTGCATAGCCCGCATTCTTGAAGTCCTCGGGACTGAACCCATCTTTCAATTGGTCAAGGGTAAACCCAGCGGCAACAAGTTCCTTCAGCGTGATTCCCGCGGCCTTGAATTCGGCAGTCGAGAAACCGCCCTTCATTTCAGAAAGAGTCACGCCTGCCGCTGTCATTTCAGCGACGGAAAATCCGACTTTGGCCAAATCCTTGACCCGGAAACCGGCTTCCTTCAGCTCTTTGGCAGAGAAACCGGTTCTCTTGAGGTCATTCAAGTTGACTCCCGCAGCTCTCAGCTCCGAAGCAGTATATCCGGCAGCCTTGAGCTCGGAAGGATGAAATCCATCCTTTCTCAACTTCTCGGCAGTGATGCCTGCCGCTTTGAAGTCGGCCAAAGAATACCCCGCCAAGAGGTATTCAGAAAGAGGGGCCTCCTTGCCGTAGCGAAACAGTGTCTTCATGTTGACGCCCAGCCTATTCAATTCGGAGAGGCTGGAGCCGGAGATGATACCGGCAACAATGTCCGTCTCGTTCGCAGCAAGTGCCATGTACCCACGGATGTCGTCGTCAGTGAACCCTGCAGTTCGCAACGTTTGCAAACCGGGGTGCCCTTTCCCCATTGCGAAGACTGTAAGCGCAACAATCATATCAGAACCATTCGCCTTGAGCGTCGCAATCGGAACGGTCTCTAGAATCGTCATCATAGGAAAGCCAGCATTAAAAAGGGCTGATAAATCAAAACCCGCCTTGGCTATGAATCTGAGTCCCCAACCGGCATCCTTCAACTCACGCGCATTGAAGGCCTGCCCGATTTTTTCCAAGGGAATCTTCAGGTCAAAGGAAAGCATTTCAGACGGTCCGTATCCGGCTCCTTTGAGTTGATCAACCGAGTAACCGGATACGTATAGTTCGAAGGCGGTCTTTCCGTTATCTCGCGCTTCTCTTGCCGTCTCGACCGTCAGGGCCGCAGCAAAACCAATGGCCGTGAGACAAACCGTCAACGCCAGAACCGTCGCAATTACAGACAGTGCAAATGTTCTTTCCCTCATACCGATTCCCCTCTCTTGAAAGTGATCTTTAATGCTTTCCTCGAAGATGAGCGCCCTATGAATATGTTTCAGGCCCGCTAAAAATTATAGCCCAAGGCAAACTTCGCCGTGTTTTTGAAGTAACTGTTCGGAACATAGTTGGACTTGTTTCGCGTGTGGATGAAACTGAGTGTGGCCTTGGAGTTCTTGTCCCAGAGTTGTCGGGAGAGAGTTCCTGAAAACGTGTGTTTCTGATCCCGGCGATCATTATCCACTCCGGCCGCAGGAGGCGCGTTGTAAACGGTCTTGCCAAAAGTTGCGGACAGGTCAAACCGGAACAGATTGGGCAACCCGAACGACGGAGCCAGCTTGACCTCATACCCATCGTTGGAGTTGCGGGGGGCGCGGGCATTTTCGGTGAAGACTCGACCGCCGCCGAGCAGGTAGTGCTGGTTCTGGCCGCCAAAGAACCAGCGCAGGTAGCTTCCCGCCGTATAATAATGACTGTCCGACTCGTGGTTCTTGCGGTTGTCACGAAACTCGATGCTGGCATCGGTAATGAGCTGTTTGTCAGGTGCCAGGGTGTGCATCCACATGACGGACGGGGCAAAGGTGTTGATGGAGTTCATCTCGCCCTGTTCGATATCCGTATAGTTGAGCGCGCCCTGGATGGAACCTTGTTCCAGCTTGTGGTTAAGCCGAAGCGACACGTTGGTCACGCCCACGTTGTAGTCGGTGTACCTGGAGTAACGGACTTCGTTACGGGACAAACCTACGGATAGTCGCCAATCGCCAATCATGTCGAGTTTCTGTTCCACGCCGATCATGGCCGAATATCCGACCCCCGTGGACGCCTTGGGATAGGTATCCGGGTCCAGGATGATGTTGCCCAAGATCCCGTCATTGGGACCAACATTCACATTATCGTCGTTCAGCACGGACACTTCGAACGTTGCGCCGAACCGAGTACGTCTCTCAAGATCATCCAGGCGATCGAGCATACCATCGAGCCCGCTTCTCAACTCCTTGGGCGGGTTGCTTTTTTCAACCTCTAAAAGATACTTGCGCGATTCCTTAAAGCGACCGCACTCGGCTAAAGACCTGCCAAGTTCAAAGGTCACACGTTGATCGTCTGGTCGCATTGCGTGCAGTATGTGATAGGATTCCACCGCCCCTTCATAATTCTTGGTGTAGAACTGGCAGACTGCAAGATTGAGCAAAAGCTGAATGTTGTTCGGTCGAGTGGAGCAAGCCTGTTTCAGCAACGGGCAGGCCTTGTCATAATCACCAGCCTGAAATGCCGCCATGCCCTCATTGTACGGGTCACCCGACACGGCGTTTGCCACAAGCGGTGCAGCCATCTGGCCAACGGTCAAGAGACAAACGAACAGAAAACAAAATAAAAATCTGGTAGGCATACGGCCTCCGGTCTATACTCAACAGCACAACATTCTCAGAGACTCAACGAAAGTCACTTCTATAAACTTAGCTATTACACATACTCCAGATGCATGCCTTTCTCTGTCCGGGAATTCCCTTACAAAAAAGAATCGTTGTAAGAAATCAATGAAAAAGAAGAAAACGAGGCAAGACAACGAGCCTCAAGCTTTGACCAAACTTATAAATCTCGCATTACAGCGGGGATATGCTTTGAGAACCGGGCAAATAACAGTCACGCTAAGCGTACAACCACTTGAAATAAATTTTTAACTGGCCGAGAGGAAGAGGTTCGAAAATCCAACATTAATACAATTATTGTATACCACTCTTTATACCACCAAACATCATTTGCCCCATTTTTTTACAAAGCAATGACCCTTAATTAATGATCATAAGACCTTTTACTGCATATTTAGCTAATGCTCATCTTTCAATGCTTGGGAAAGCCTTTCTTAGAGCTAGTAAAAGGTTCACCCGGGCTGATTGAAGGGACAAACAACAAAATCAAGACGCTGAAACGACAAGCTTATGGCTATTGGGACAAAGAGTTTTTCAAACTCAGAATCATGGGGATTCATGAGTCAAAGTACGCTCTGACCGGATGAACCTAAAAAAAGCAACAAAAAAGCCCTCATTACGAGGGCTTATGACACTTTATGAGGTAAAGTGATTCTATTCTATGGCGGAGAGGGAGGGATTCGAATGAACGATTCTTTTTTATTTTATTTCAACTAGATACATAAAAGACAATCCATCAGTTGTACCACTTGCTGTACCACTCACGACTAGTTACCCCCCCCCAATTTTCGTCTCCCTAATTAAAATCTATGATCTAGCTCTTTCCATGCGAACAAACCGCTGAAAGCAAAAAAAGGCAAAACTAGTAAAAAGATATTCAAGCCTCCTAGATGAGAAGGAATGGGAAGTATCTCTCCATACCGGGACTCCCAGGCAAGAACCTGGATAAGGCAATATACAAGAATCCAATAACCAATTTGGAAGCTAAAAACCGCTTTCCATAATCGACCTTTGGATTCTCTTAGGAAAAACCAGGAACAGCAAAGAAAAAAACACCCTACCGCCATCTTACCAAAGACCTGCAAAAAGCCCACACCCATATTCATCGAAACCCAGTAGGACATCCAAGTTGTTATCATGCCTGCAATGCAAACATTCCTAAAAACCAGCCCCTTCCTTTCAACATATGAATCATCCCATTGCATTCTATCACCCTAAGTTTCTATTGAGCTAAAGTGTCATCGCAAAACGATGAATATGTTTATGATTCCTGAGCAAGCCATAATGATCTTCCATTATTTCCGTGAAATAACGGTGGTGAAACTCCCGCTCTCCCCAAAGCATCCAAACAAGCTTTTGGCCGGTTTCCTCCAAATATTTTTCCAACAAATCTTTTCGAATATAGAAAAGCTTCGACATATAAGCAGCCCCATCCTCTTGGAACACTCGGCAAAGAGTGGCGAGCTTGCCTTCACTGTCATAATAATCCCACTGCCCCCACTTACCCACGAGGCCTACAGATTCGCTTAACGCGGGAGCCGGAACTATTACGTTTCCAGATTGATTTAACTCGCTATGGTGTGACTCCCAACAATATCGGCAAACGGGAACCTCTACTGGTATTCCTGGATTAGGATGATGCCCAAAAGCTCCTCTGCGGTCAGGCTTGGGAGAACCATCCGCATTCCGAAGAGCTCGTGCATATTGTGCAGACCAAGGAATTTCTCCAGAAAAACAGTAATGGTCATCCAACGGCTCAGGTATGGCAATGTTACCAGGATATTTTATCGCGGCAAATTTTTGGAGTATCTTCTCAACATCACCCTCTTCTGCTAAGACTCCACGCAGAAACGTGAATACTCTCCGGGCGTCATCTGAGGCGTTTTGCTCAATAAAACCTTCCAAGAGAATCCAGGGTCCCTCCTGCTCATCGACGCTTTCTGGCTGCAACAAAGAAGTGTAGTCTGGCGTTGGCCCTTCGCTTATCCATTCAGGAACGTCACCCAGTGGTTTTGCAAAGACATCTGGCAGGTCAGGAAGCCACTCTTTAGGAGCTTCTGAAAAGGTCGGGTCAACATCCACATCAAGAGCTCGTTCATCTTGTCGCCAATCAGGTAGTTCCCCCCTATCGAGGCGCAGCCCGTACATTTCGAAGTATGCAATCCAGGAATATTTTTTTCCATAACGCTCAATCTTCCCTTCTCGGTAGGGACCACGCCGCCACCCCATATCGTTAATCCTTGAATCTAGCTCCCCAAAGACCTCCTCCCCATAACCTAGGTCAACAATTCGATGCTCTATCTTTTTACGGACCACTTTGTAGGTATCGTTGTCGTAATCATAGTTCCCTCTCTCAGGGATTAAGCGACCTAGGGTATAGTTACCAAAATCCATTCTGATCGCACTTTTTGCAATCTCAGTGACAGAGTCGTCTATGTCTTCAACCTCTGGAAAACCCTCTGGTATTTGGTCAAACGGAGGCTGTAGTAACCCTTTCTTCTCTTCTGGGATACATGCTGGAGAAATCTTCTGAGCTAGCTGAATGAGCCCAAGGGCGTATTCTTTTATCAAGACGTGCCTGGTTGCGTTTGGAGCACCCGGTTCAAACAGTTTTTCAACCAATGAATTAGCAAAATCTGGTAATGCAAGGTGGAGGACTTGCGCCTCACTATCAGCCCATAGAGCCATTGCAACCCCATACGATGCAGCAAGCAGTCTCTCTGGCACATATGGGTCATTAATCGACAGGGAAGACAACGTTTGCTCAAACAATTCAGCTGGAGCATTAGTGCCATACCAAAACAAAGCACGTGTAGCATGATCTCGTAACGTACGATTCGTTGCGGTTAATACCCACTGCAACCAAAGCGCACGCAAAGAGTCTTCACGCCTTCTTAATCCACTCGTCTTCCACCGATCTTCGATACGTAATATGTCCTCTTTTCGATCATCGGCAGAACGTCTAATCCACTGGGTCCATCTCACATCTCGCTCAACGACGGTCATTGAGCGCAGTATGTTATCCAGGAAGGTAGCGTCCAAGGGATGGTTTTTAGCAGCACGTGTGGCAATCAACAGGCTAAGCAAATCTCTGCCATAATAGTCAGGCTCTTGCTTAACCATTTCACCAAGCAGCTTCACTGTTTCTGAATCGAGTTGCTCGGGAGACAACCAGGCAGAAAGATATAAGGCCCGTTCTCGGGCCTGCCCATCAAGGAGTGACCAAAACTGCTGCCGATACATTCGGCACGGAACAAGACCAACCAACGCCACCAAAATATCGCCAGAGAGGGTATGCCTTTCGCCCATTGAGCCAAAAAGCAAAGAAGCCTGTGGCTCTTCTTTCAACCAATCTCCAAAACTTGCTCCTCCATGCTGAGAGAGCAATGAGTCTGCAACGATGTGCCCAGCTAATGCATCATAGTTGATACTTATCTCAGAAACTCCAGGAGTGCTCCCGGGCACACGATAAAACACGCCTTCATGTTCAAGAGCACGTACAAGGCTTTGGTCCCAATTTCTTTGAGCATCCCCTAATATTTGACGCAATCTATTCAACTCGACACTTCGAATATTTTCAGACCAAAGGGTATACCCTGTAGCATTCAATGCCGAGAGGATGTCTGATGCATAGTAGCGACAAGACGACGGGGCGAGTTGGGCTATACGATCTGCAATTTGATCAAGATATTTTTCAAATAAATTTGTCAAAGACCCAGGCATGGCCTCGACGCCAACGGTCTTTTTGCGCTCAGGGTTGGTCACCTCGCAAAAGAGACGCATCTTAAGCGGATGGTTGAGTAATTCTATCGGTAACTCGGCATCGCCAATGTCGATCTTGTAGTAATGGAAATAAGCTCTTGCTGCCTCAACCAAGTGGCCCCGAAAGCCAGGTATATCAAATTGCTGGATATCATCAGGAAGAGACTCTGGAGCAAACTCAGACCTAAGCGTAACGACCAGAAGCACATAGGGATAATTCTCCAGAATAACCCTAAGTGATTCAAGGTATGCCTTCCATTGTCTGGGGTCTTCAGCTTCATTCAAGCCATCAATAATTAAGGGAAGCCTACGCCCTGATCGCTCGCCAGCAGCATCGAGTGCCGCAATGAGAGATTCAAAAGTCTCAACGGGACGCCCTTGTATTACAACCGTTCTCGCCAAATCATCCAACCGGTCTCGAGCACTCAACTCCCGGCCATGAAGCAGTATACCAGCACCTCTATCTTCAGTTGGCGACGTTAACTGAGCGGACATCTGAGTCTTCCCGCAACCAGCATCAGCAAGAACCGCAATCATTCCTTGTCGAAGCACTTCGGAGAGCACCCTCAAGGCAGCTAAAACGTCGCCAAATGAGGCAAGCACATTGGTAAGATATAATGCAGCTTGATTCTTGAAAATTCGTAATTGACGGAGTGTTTTCTTCCATTCTTTGTCAAAAGAAATTCCCTTATCTACCAACTGAAACGCTACATCATAATCACCGCCCTCTAGAGCCGCATGAATATCCGACATCAATTGCGAATACCCTGATGCAGCAGACCGAATACTATCAACCCTCTCAGACATCCCATCAGGAATTATCGAGGACAAATCATCTAGGGCTTGGACCGCCTCATTGATCTGCTCGGGAATATCTTTCAACTCCGCCCAGGCCTCGACAGCCCCTAAAGAAAGACGGATTTGCTCCTCAGCATCTAAGGTCTGATGAACCTCTGGAATCCAACGCTGACGAATTGGAGCAATTGCACCAGCATGCATTTGAGCTAGCGCATCGGGTGTGAGTACCAGTTCTCCAAAGTAGGTTCCTCGAAGAATTTCGGCGGGGCCACTTAAATGCTCTTCCACTTCATCCTTTGTCCATAGATGAAGCTTCATATCGGTCTCAATGCCATAAAACCATTTCTGGTCCCCTCGTGTAAGGGTATGCCGAGTCCAGAGCACCCAGTCCGTTAGCTCAGGCAGAATCTCCTGCGTTTTCAGGATGGCCTCTTCAATAGTTTTGCGCCGGGTTGTCCCAAGAGCTCTACCGCTTGGCAACTCATACCACTTGCACTGCCAACCATACCATCGTCCAACTTCACCGAGAGGGCAATCTGAATGAATGTTCAGATGGAATTCTATTCCTGGCTGATTGGAAAGCCCTTGAAAACTGCCATGCTTATTGTAGTGACGACGAACTAACGCCCTGCACAGGTATTCAAAATTATCTGTAGCTGCGCCGGGAAGACCCTCGAAAATTGTCCAATTAACTGGAGGCACGTTTCTCTCGCTTCTTACTCGCTATTATTATCAGCAGTTGCTTCTGGGTAGTCATGAGCTGAATAGATTTCGACCTTAGCCCCCATATCAATCAGAATCTTCATAAATGCCGAAACTTCTGATTCATCAGTGGTAATGACAACGCTAGAGCCGTCAACATCAACATGCACATTGTACATAAACTGCTCCATCTCACCCGGCCTAATCGAATAGACTCTGAATTTTTCCATCAAATCAAGCAAAGGTTTACCGTAGCGACTTGTCGATTCGTTCAAATCACCTTCATTTTCAAGGGCGTACTCAGTAAACTTATCGATTATATCTTTTGCTTTATCAGCGTCTTGAACCTCTTTAAAAACACCAATCATCCTGAGATTCATTGAATGCTCAGAAACGACTTCATGCCAAATCTTCACGACTATCCTCCGTAAGCTGCTGTAACTTATTTAATGCCCGCATAACTCCACCAGCGTCAATTTTTGCTCCTTCCGAATCAAACGAAGAACGCTTCACTCTGCCAGTTGCATCAATGTGAGCATATGACCGCAATCCCTTCTCATGCACTAATGGATTGCAAACAGGAAGGCCTTCTGCCCCCGCCTCACTGACACTTAATCGAATAGGGCCAGCATATGAGTTCACCCATTTTTGAAGCCCTGCAACGGCATCCTCATCAATCCCACTACGACCTCGAACAGGCTGCTCGGGCAACAGAAGAAACTCAGTTGCCCCCAACTCAGAGGCCAAAGAAATTGCACCATCCAGTTCAGGAAAAGTCTGGGCATTAACCACATAATTAATGCCAAACGGAGAAATGGCTTTGACCAGTTCAAATTGACGAGAAAGGGATGCAAAGGACTTTCCTCGAAGCCCCTCGTATGTCGCTCCGATGCCATCCATGCTGACACGCAAATAAGCAACCTTCCCCTTTAGAGCATCAACCAAGGACGAAGTAAGCATGTGTGCATTGGTAGTAAAAGTAACGGCAAGGCTCGTGCTCTCATTAATGTATTCACAAAGAGTTGGGAGCTTTTTGAACATAAGAGGCTCACCGCCTCCAAACCCAACCCCAAGACACCCATTTGCATCCAATTCATCCAACCACCCCAATAAACACTGATAATCAAGTTCAGCAGGCTCTTTCGGAGCATAGCAAAAAGGACAGCACAAATTGCATGAATTGGTCAAAGCAATTGAGACTTGGCGAGGAGCTAACGCCCAAGAATCTTCGGGGCATTCGACCTCATCAAAGAGGATATTCGTTCCAGTAGCTCTATCATACAGATGTAACCCATCAGGACCCGGGCGAGTTTTCCATTCAACAGACACAATACGCTTCAAATTTTTATATATTATCAGAATAAGATCTTGCTCATTTGCCAATCTCCTTACTCCAATCGAGCCGGTTTGTGTAGGACTATATCGGACATTATGAAACAACTTGCTCATACTAAGGCAACTGACTTAGTTGATTAGAAAGACGAACCTTTCACCCTGACAAGGGGGACACTTATGCCATCTAAAACACAACTCCTGAACAAGCTGAAAACCGTATGGTGTTTAATTGTTTCATTGATCATATGGTGCTGGAGACGACTGAACGATAAGATAAGCATAGTAGTAATTGGCTTCATCCTCACAGGAATCATTGGCCAGCAACTCACCAACACATACAACGACCTAGCATGGGAACGAGAAGCATATTTACGGACTGAGCTAGGTCTATTCGAAGCCAAGAAAAAACTCATATACGAATACACAGACCTGTTGTCAGAATACAAAAGCACATATAATCATTTATTCAATGAGATGCGCACTGCGCTTCGAGCCCCTAAAAAAGAACTGGGAAAACCATTAACTAAAGTCGCAAAATTGAATAATGAGTTGGGCGACATTCGCGAGCGGATTCGTACTGCTGGCCGAAAATTTTGGCCTTTCGTCAAAGCCACCCAGCCTAAACAAGTTGTCCAACTATTACACAATTCGTTCAACCGCATATGCAAAGCCCAGAACGACCTTTTTATTAATGGATGGAATTTGCGAGTTCATAGTGCTGACGACCAACAGATCGATAGTTTTCTCGAGCAAGCAGGTAAAGAAAAGATATCTGTTGATAATAGCATTAAAGCCCTGTCGCATGCTTTAATGGTCAATTTGTTTACCAATGAATTCCAGCACACGAAGCCCCAAATTTCAAACTGGAGCATCAATTGAGAAAGCGTTGGTTACGCACCAAAGAAGCTGCAACTTACTCGGGCCTATCTCCAAACACCCTTCGCAAGTACGCCGACGAAGGCTTGATCTATGCCGCCAGAACGGAGGGAGGCCACCGGCGCTATGATCGGGAGTCAATCGATGAGTTCTTCGATCAAGACAAGCTGGTTGATTTCAAGGTCCAACAAATACTGGAATCCCTGACCTAGCAAAACAAAACTCCGAGATCTATATGACCTCGGAGTTCTATGAAGAGCGGCCACGAGAACCGGCGGTGACCCCGCTTGCCCATACCTCCTCACGAGGCGGGAAGGACGTCGCTCGGGTAGTACCCGCTCTGGTTGGTGATGCCCGTGGTTTTACACCAGCAAGGACGCCCTTGCGTCCACGGACATCGGTTTCGCCGAATGAGGCCTATCCTCCAGGTTAACATTCGACTCGTCACTGTTGGAAGAATTCGCAGCCCAACGCAGTTGAGGAAACGGTGAACAGCTCCGAACCAACAATTCCTGGACTTCGTGGTTACGCCCGACCAGCCATACGTCGATGACGCTGGGGGGATCGGTCCCACAATGTCTATGCTATATATCTACGCTTGAGACTGGTGTCAGTCAACACACATAGCAAGGAAGGCGCAAGGCTGTTAACCACGAAGTTAAGAGACAATATATGGGCTTTTCCTACCGTTATCTTCTCTGGCCTAATAACCTAGCCATTGTTCTAGCCTGCCGTATCGCCGTGCATAAGCCGCCAAAGCCATTCTCAATAGCCTTAAGGTTTTCATGATGAGCTTGGTGGAATCCATCAATTAACCAGTCAGGAGAGGTTCCAGAACATTCAGACCACCCCATTGCCCGTAAAGACTTAATATAGAGTGGCCCAGTAACCGTTGTTAGCCTTGAAGAAAACTCCTTCAAAACTCTCTCGACCTGCTGCTTGAACAGCACATACTCCTTAAGCGTTTCATCCAATTCTTGCCAGGTTTCATCCGGCTCTACCCGGCTTAAAGTGACACGGCACTTACCCACAGTAGTACTCTTTGGCAATAGTGAATCTTTCATAACAATCTCCTCTTTATTAACCGGTTACACCTATTGAGAAGTCTACACCAAACTACCGACTGTATTGAAATTGACAGTCCTCATCGCCTTGCGCTTCATGCAAAGGGATGATCTCACCCCAACGGTCCTCGGCCATTGGCTCCTGCAATGGAATAATCGAATATTGATCGTCTTCCGGGCCGACATGGACTCGCCCACCATGGGAGAGAATAGCTTGGGCGTCTGCCAAGGCAAGCTCTTCTTCGCCATCAATTCCAGGCCCTGCCAAAAAGACCGCGACTTCCTGGAAGGTCATCAAGTCGCCATCCTCTTCTGGCTGGCCATCACTCACCCAAACGATTCGGTATACGAATACATTCAGGTCATAGTCGTAATCTGACGGGTTCCAGTCTCGACTATTCCGAGCATCAATTGCCTTCATCTTGTGGGTGTCGAGCAGCATGAACTTTCTCCTTTGTTCTTTTCGTCATTCGCACCAATTTGATACTATAGTATCTTGTGTTAGGTCAAGCAAAAAGATACTAAAGTATCAAAAGAGGAGTTCGTATGCAGAGCAAAGTAAAAGAAGTAATGACGGAGAAGGGCGCAACAATCTTAGGTCTTGCTGATGATGCCGGTGTTTCTCAGCGTACTATTCAGAAAGCGAGGGATACACGAATAGAGTCCTGCACTCTACGGACCCTGGCTGCTATTGCTACGGCCCTCGGCTGCCGTGTAAAAGATCTTTTTGAGGAGTAGCACAAGCGTTGCATGCTAGTCGTCTAGTTCCCCCTTTCTCTCGGCGATTTTTCCAATGAGCCTTGCGCGAAGAATGATTGACTCTTTGAGCTCTGGTGGCGCTTGATCGAATCCCATCAAGTTGAGATGCAAGTTCTCTGCTCGATTGAACATCATCAGATTATCAATTTCACAGTTTTCTTTGTCACCATCCAGAAATCGAACCGCATGGTCTGGTGGCAGAGGGCCATTGCGTTGCTCCCAAACAACCTTGTGCTTATGACGTTGCCGCCGGCCTCCGCCCCCCTCACCCATAAGCGGTGTATTCACGGCCTTTCCTGGCGACAGGCGCCCTGGCTACTTTTCTCAAATAACGCCAAGGTGTAACGACCCTGGCGTTATTTCGTTAACTCATCCTTATATTTCTCCCATTTCTCATCACTACTACCTCCCGAGTTCGAATAGATATCTGCAAGCATTGCCTTCATCTCTGGCGTAAGGCCAGCCCTTTCCGTCGTATCACCGCCTACGTTGCCACTCACCTCATGCTTCTGCTTCGCTTTCCCTTCATGTTTATCGAGTACCCATTTCGCGGTACTAGAGTCTCCTTTCTCGAGGTCATCCATGACAACCTTCCGGGCCTTAAGAACAGGGTTCAATTTGAGGGTCTGTTTTCGCTCAAGAAATTCAGGGTGAGCGTTGCAATAATTAGAGAGTGTCGTGTGGCTGATCTCCGCATAAAGACAGGCTTCGACATCGGTGCTCCCTAAAGCAAAAGCCTCCTCTAATTTCTTGAGTGTCATCTCAGTCATTTTGGTGGGGCGGCCTGGGCCTTTTTTCTCTTCATTGTTAGTCATAATGGAATCTCCATAGATTGTGATTAAATAGTTCCAGATAGGGCCTATAATCCTAACTCTTTTCTAGCATTCTTCGCCGCTGCGTCTGTCTCGTAGAGCGTCCATAGCTGGTCTCGTTCTTTCTGGGTGAGATATCTCCAATCGGACCTCGACACGATCTTACGGCCTCGCTCAACGTAAAAATCTCTCTCCATCCCTTGGGGGTTAGTGATTCCCATTGGCAGCTTGCATTTGACGATCTTGCATGAATGGACCCCATGGTTCTGAAAGAGGCTAATAGCCAGTCTTGATTTCTCGAGGGAGAACTCTCCGCCTCGGGCCGTATCCTTTCCCTTGGGCTTCTGAATACAGATGATCGCTATCCCTTTATTGAGCTTGGCGTGAATCTTCTGGATCCAATTTGCAACGAGATAGAACTCATTGGAGACTTCGAGATAGTCGATGACATTAAAACCATCGGGGTCGATTACCTGGTGAAAATTGGATGTCCGCTCAAAAGGCCTAAAGCCGTCCCATGACTGGACGTTGTTATCCAGATTCATAACGCGCTGCCGCAACTCTCCGTCACCCATCTCAGAGTTATAGAGCCTTATCTCTGAGTGGGCACCACCGTTGACTTGTAAATTCCGATAGATCAACTCCATAACGAATGCCGTCTTGCCGGCGTTGGTCTCACCAGCCACAATGACAACGTTCTTTCTTTGCACTCCAGCAAGCGTATGTAGTTCGAGAGGTAGCCAGATCGGGTAATACTCTGTCTCAGCATTATGCCAGTCCATCTCTCGACACTCATTCTGGACGGCCCGATACTGTCCTCGTTTCTTACCACATGGCTCAATTGAGCCCATAATGACAAGGTCCCGCAGAACGGTATCACGTATCTCTGGATTCTCTCCAAGATGAAGCTCCTTGCCGAAGATAAAGGCTGAGAACTCACCTGGTGGTTGGTCAGTAACCCACCGCCTTGCTCGTTCCGTGAGCTCCATCAACCCGAGTCGTTTCGCGTCCTCATGCGGCATGACGTCCCTCTTCATAATTCTGAGAGATGGCATCACTCAGTCTTGCAATTTGAGTCAGAGCCCAATTCTTACATGGCACAGCTTCGGCGTTCTCTAAAACCCGGAGGAGTTCATCGAAATAGACCTCTCCGTATTTAGCCAACATTCCGCGCAGAAGAGATTTATGGCCGACTTTGCCACCCTGATATGCCTCAAGTGCTTTGCGTATCGTGAGCCATGGTTCTTGGCCGCATAAATAGACAGGTGTTGTCTTGAAGAGCTCTGGGTAACGTTGCATCCCAGATAAAGCGCGAAACTGTAACTCATGAATTAATTCTATGTGCATCACTCACTCCTTTAAACCTGGCCGCTAGTATATTGGTGAATTTTGATTCACCGTTTCTGCTATTCTTAGTGAGAGATCCCAATGAAAGAAGGTTGGTCTGCCAAAAAGAATTGGTCATAGCCCACTCGACAGTTTCAAAGACAACCTTCTGCTCAAACTTCTGTACCCGAATCAGATTATCGAGGGCCTTGGCCCCCGAAAGGACTCTTGAGTCTGTGGTCTTGACCAGCTTACCCAATCGATCATGTTGCCTTTCGAGAAACTGCTTTGAGAAAACCATAAAATTACCCCACTGCTCAGAAGAGCATTCCTTTGGTCGAGGCCCCGGAGAGCCGGAAGGATCACCGGTATCTCTTTTCTCTTTCTTACCCTTCTTTCCCTTATAGTGTGTTGTTATCGTGTTGTTCATGTCGGCTTCGCTGTGTCGTTCGTTATGTTGTTCGTAGCTAGCTGGATTCTGATAAGTGTCATAATTTATTATCGTTATGATCATGCCGCGTGTGGTCTTCGTAGTGTTGATCATTGTGCTGTTCGTAAACGCTTCGTACGCGCTTCGTATTTGGCCCACCGTCGGCGTCTTTGTGCAGTAGCCAACTTTGTAGGACATGGCCTCTCGCATCTCTTTGATAGTAGTAAGAAATTGACCACGTTTAAGCTTTCTGTGATCCTTCCAGTTGGCCTTATTGAGCATCCACAGCCAAAGCTTGACGTACAAATCTGGTTTGTCCATCAACTCTGACTCAAAAAGCTTTCGGGCAACGAGAAAGAACCCACCATCAATCATGCTTCACCGTCCTCACGATGATGCAAATAATTTTCTAGAGCATCCTGCAAGACTTGCCCGAGTTCAAACAACTCGGTCAGATCATTATCAACTAAGGTAAGACGCCTTTGGAGAGTCTTACGATAAGTTTCAAGTTGGCCAGTATGTTCTTGAAATACCTTGAGAGCTATAGTCGCTCTCTTGAGGACAGGACTCTGATCTGGGATATGAGAGAGGTCCAGATCGTATTGTAATAATTGGGCCTTAATCTTTGCCAAGTGAGAGTGTTTTTCCCTGGTAGACATGACTACTATCCCTCACCTTCAGACAAACGATCAATCAGATCACGGATGTCCGCAACTCTCCAGAAGCGACAGCGGCCATGCTTAACAGGCGCTGGGTACTTGCCCGCCTTGACACCCCGCCACCAGGTAGTTCTGCTAACAGGAATAGCCTTTAAAACTTGCGGAAGTCGGACATAGCCTTCAGTTGGCAGCGTAGGGGACATATTCCCTCCATGTGGTTATGCGAACCGGACAGATTCGCCGTTGAACATGGAGGAACTATGACAAGGGGAATTGGAAAATAATTGGAAAGAAATTAGAAAGTAATTGGAAATGTGCAGCTATGGGACGTGGTGGTAACTCAAGAAATACGCACCTTATAGCCCTCAGCTTGCTCGAGAAGCTGGTTGAATTTCTTAATAAAAGCGCTATCGCTAAGTTCTTCGTCTGGCCACATCAATTCACCCAACCTAGCCTTGGATATTTTCCGACCACTTCCTTTGGTGCTAAAATGCTGGTGAAGGACATAAGCCACTATCGGCTCATCATATCGTTCTCTGAGTTCGATTTTTACCATATCAGGAGTTTTACCAGCAACCAGCTCCGAACCAACTTCCACAAGTGGACGACGGTCTTTCTTTTCCTCCAAGACTTCTTCATCAGAGGGATCAACGTGAGGCCATTTCCAATCCGGATGATTCGCTTCTAATATTGCTAAATCCTGACTTCGAAAGACTACATCAGAAGCTCGAAACACGTCCTTAAAATCGCGTCTAATCACATAGTCCTGAGGAGGGGAGCTATCAATATTTGGGTCTATAAAGCTATCCTCTTGTTCCTCAATAGGACGATATCTCCAAATAGAATATGGCTGAAGTAGGCATGCTTTCACCACCAGTTTACCATCTGGACGCTTTCGGCATTCTTTATATCGATAGGCTGGCAACTCGAGGCTTTGAACCATTTGAATAAGATCCTTCTCGAGAAGCCCTTCCCACTCTTCGAGGACATGATTCCAGTGAAAAAAGTCAACCAAGGTTACTTCTGGTCCCAAAGAGTTTGGGGGCAGTGTTTGTGTAGGGATTAATATTGTACCCACTTTGAAGCCCTCCCAAGGCTTACGTCCCGCTTATGTCACGCCCAACCCCGGCGGGAGACCGGGACTTTCACCAAAGGTAGCGAACCTCTGACTAGGGCGTGGAAAGACATTACTCCGCTTTTGCAAACAATGGTACGACTTTCCCGCCAGCCTTGAGGCTATCTAAATAATCAGCCCAGCATTGCATCATCCGTTTTCTCTCTGGCAAATGCTCAGCGTAATTGTATGAGGCCCGGACCTTATCTTTCGGAGTATGCGCCAATTGCCGCTCAATTGCATCCTTGTGCCAGCCATGCTCATTCAACAGCGTCGAAGCCATGCTACGGAAACCATGGCCCGTCATTTCAGTCTTGTCGTATCCAAGCCGGCGCAGGGCCACGTTGATCGTATTCTCCGACATAGGCCGGGCTGGGGTTCGAATACTTGGAAACACATACCCAATTGGCCCAGTGGCTTGTTTAAGTTCAGTCAGGACCTCGACGACTTGGTTAGATAAAGGAACGATATGGACCGAGCCGCCCTTCATTTTCTCTTCGGGGATACGCCACTCTTTCCCTTTCAAATCGACCTCTTCCCATTCAGCATTTCTAAGTTCCCCAGGACGTACGAAAAGAAGAGGAGCCAGCCTAAGAGCACAATGAACGACAAGCGTACCGTCAAAGGCATCAATTGCCCGAAGCAGTGTCTTGATCTTATTGGGGTCGGTGATCGAGGCGTGATGTTTCACCTTCCTAGACGGAGGGATGGCACCTTTGATGTCAGCTGCTGGGTCACGCTCTGCCCTGCCCGCAGCGATGGCATATCGAAAAATCTGAGACATAATCTGTCGAATACGTCGGGCCGTTTCAACAGCACCACGCCTCTCGCATCGCTGCACCACTCCGAGCATGTCTTCCACGCCGAGGTCCGAAATCGGACGTTTACCAATAAAGGGGAAGATATTCTTCTCCATCCTCTCCATTGTGGTCTTGGCATGACGTTCACTCCATCCAGACTCGACTTGTTTAGCGAACCACTCCCGAGCAATAGCTTCATATGCTTCACTGGCCCCAGCTTTCCGCTTTTCCTCTTTCCGTTTCAATGACGGATCAATCCCCTTTGCAACCTGACGCTTCAGACGATCCCGTTCAAGTCGAGCATCTTTGAGAGATATATGAGGATAAACGCCCAGAGACAGACGGTTACGACGGCCCTCCTTCTGGTAGCGGAATCGCCACCACTTACGGCCCTTAGGATTAACCTCTAAATAAAGGCCGTCTCCATCAATAAGGGTATACGTTTTGGGCCTCGGCTTTGCGCCTTTGATCTTCGCATCGGTAAGGGGCATCAGGTTTCCCTCCAGAAGTGGTACAACAAAAATGGTACAACTCAACGACTGTACCACCAGTTGTACCACTTGAATATGCAATGTCAAGAAACAGGATGCAACACAGAGAAACAAGGAAGACAAAGAAAAACCCTCATTTCTGAGGGTTTATGACACTTCCTGAAACGAAGTGAAATTGAAATATGGCGGAGAGGGAGGGATTCGAACCCCCGGACGAGTTGCCCCGCCTCTGGTTTTCAAGACCAGCGCATTAAACCGAGCTCTGCCACCTCTCCTTGGCTGCTCGCAAAAAATCATGCGAGACAGAGGAAAATGGTTGTAGAAACCACGCCTGTGAATGTCAAGACAGAAAAGTCATATAGTCAGGTTTCCCAGCTGATTTTTTTTCGTCGCCCATTAATCCACTGGAGGGTTTGACACTCATTTGCTCTTACCGTATGAGTTGATAATTGATATCATCGAATTTCAAAATCAAACCGATGGGATACATAATGAAAGCCCCCCAAGACGTGTTTACCGAATATCTGGCCAACGAGAACCTCAAGATGACGCCCCAACGGCGCCTCATTCTGGACACAATGCTGAAGCAGGAAGGCCATTTATCATCCGAGGAATTATATGTGTACGTCAAAAAACGCGACAGCTCCATCGGCCAGGCAACAGTCTACAGGACCCTGAAACTTCTCAGCGATTCCGGCCTTGTCGAACCCCTCGACTTTGCCGATGGCGTAACCCGCTATGAGCCGAGCTACGGCAAAGATCACCACGATCACCTCATCTGCGAACGGTGCGGCAAAAACATCGAGATCCTTGATGATACAATCGAGCGACGTCAGGAAGAACTGGCGGCGGAGCACGGTTTTACCCTGCTCAAACATAAGATGTATCTCTACGGAATCTGCGCTGATTGTCGTAAATAAACCGACTGTAGCACCCGCTTTCTACTGATCGAGCTGAGCAAGAAATTTGGCCAGGGGTTTGATTTCGCCCTGCACTGTGTTCCAGACAAATCGCCTGCCCACCTGCTCGCCTTCCGAGGCAAACTGTATCCCCAGGCCGATGGCTCCCCCCTGAGCGGTAAAACGACTCCGAATGGTCCCCAGGGCCGTAAAGAAGACATATTTCCTCACAGCTGGATTCCAGATACTGATTCTGAGGACGAGCTGATTCCCTTTTTGAAGTGGAGGCAGCTCACCTTTGGGATTAATGATGAACATACGCACGCCACCCGCAGAAATATTTTCAACGGCAAGACGGGTATTGCGACCATATCTGGCAGGGTTGTTCACTGTCTGAAGATCCGGACGAATCATCCAGAAGGTGTTCACCTTACGGCCGCTCCACGCTTTGACCCGAACAGCCCCTTCTCGGGCAACCTGCTGGCGGGTATGCCTCCGTCGAAGAATATACTTATAGCGAATGGGCGTCAGTAAAGAGAGCTCCTTGAGCACAATCCCTTTCCGTTCCATGTGACTTATATATGTGACAAATGCATTGAGCCGTTTCCCTGTATAGGCAAACGGCTTCATGAAACAGACCACCCGCCTGTTCTTGAGTTTCACGGCTGCCGGGTTCACATTCACCAGCTTCAACTGCATCCTGCCCCCTTCCACACCAACCACGCGAACGTTGCACAGGGTGCGCCCGATGCCGTCACTCGAATAGAGACAGACTTCGATCATCACACCTTGTGAAACAAGATAATTCCCAATAACCTTGGTGGTTTTCGCATTGAATGGATAGGATACAAGACGCATCAGAGCAAAAGCGAGAATATTCCGATAATGCCATAAAGCCATGATCACAATAACTGGAACGGCAACCATGAATATCTGCGAGAAGACCCCCAGCATATCGAGCTTGCCGGCCCCCCCGAAGGTGCGCTGTACTTCGCGCAAATAGTCAGACTGTACCAGATATTCTATCATAGTCCCGCATTTGAAGTTCAACAGATTGACATTAATAACACTCTCACGCGCAGCAATGCAAATTCAATACCCAATAGCTGGCCATCAATAACAGTGCCTTCATCTCCAGGAGACTACCGCAGCTTTCAGAACTTTCGCAGAGATTTGCGAAAGGCATGTTCGCAGATATATAGGGAGCCACAAAACTGATATTGCGCCACTTGAGTCCGCCAGCGGAAGCAACGACATCCGGCCTTTTACCAAATTCATCGCGAATGCGGTCTTGGGAGAAAGATAATCCTTTTATTTACGACTACACTGAGCATGCATCAACGAACCTCCTCCCAAGAAGGGTAGGATTAACGTGATGGAATATTTCCTTCCCATTAAATGAAGTCGGCAGGGCCAAGCATCTCAAGCGGGCTAAGTTTGCAAGAGCTGCTTTAACGTCATCAATCGGATCAACGATGCTGTCGGGGGCTGGGTTAATCGCGTCAAAATCAACTTCTAGATGAGCTTCCTCAGGTAGTTTACTCGTAGCAATATCTACTCCATCCGAGACAGAAAACTCCAAGTCATAAATAGTTTTCAAGATTTTTGCTTCAAGTGAAGTGATTTGCTCAAGAATATTAATATACGACCTATGTAGATTTACTTTACTCTGAGCGTTAGAAGCATTTAGCAATAGCTTTGCCCACAAGTCTTGAAGATAATCTTCCTCCTCTAATGATGCGGCCTCAAAAAGAGGGATCGCCATTTTTAGAGGAATCGGCCTCTTTGAAATCTCCACGGCATGATCTTTGGCAAGCTCCTCGACGCGAGCAATCAACCTCAATTGCCTTTCCCATCTGAGATACTTAAGTTTATCTTCAAATATCCCCATAGCCTGCTCTAAAGAGCCGCCGACATATTGTGCAATAAAGCCACCAAATTTTTCAGTCACATCAAGGGCCTTTGATGTGGTCTCCGACACAGACTTGACGGTTTCCAAGGCTTCCTTCGTTGTATCTAAATCTTTCATATTCCCACACTCTCAGATCTTTTCTTTAAAAAGTCCTTATGATCACTCACATCAATTCCTCTAATCGGTGCAGAAAGGTAAAACACTAACTCCGACACTGAAATGGAAAAAACAAACTTAGCGAAAGGTTCCAATTCTTCATCAGAATTCTTTACTGATCCCTCAACAGGAAGGGCTAAAGTCTCGACCATATACTTGGCTGAATGGGCTCCCCCAAGACATAGAATTTCTTCCTTCACGTCTTCCAAAGAAAAATGTGAATAGTTATGAGCTACTCTATTGCGGATGTTCTTAATCAAAACCAAATCATCATATATTTCTTTGGGAATAAGACCTAGCGCATGACAGGCCGTCATACGGGCATGATATGTTCTTACCATCCTCAAATAATCTTTCTTCACCTTAGAGTCAGATTCATATTTTTTCAGTTGCCACTCTAACAAAGCCCCCATCAAATCCTCAATCAGAGCGGCTGCCACTATAAATATTCCACGATCAGACTCCTGCATTAAGCTCAAATGCATTCTATCCAATGCTTCTTCTGCAGACACTCCGTTGAGATCAAACTCGTATTGAATCATGCCCCTCTTCCTTCACCCCAAAAAGTTGGTAGACTTTTAAACGCAAACTATCATCACAGGCATCATGTTCATCTACAAATTGAATAATCCTGTCTACCTGCTGTTTTGACTGACGAGGAAGAGCTAACACCTCTCCCAGTTCAGCCTTTGTCAAATGGCGATCTAAGTGTTCATAAGGGTCAACTTTTTTGGGTATGCCTACCTGTTCAATTAACACCCGCCACAAACATCTACTCGAATAGGCCTTCTGTACTTTCACACACTTGCGATACTCATGTACAGACTCAGGAAGATAATCATCAATGACATTAGCCAGCCAGCTATAAAGAGACTCAACCTTTTGTGCATACGATTCAAACAAACACACTACATCAATCCCAGAGCCAGATGCTAAAATAAACTCTTTTGCGATTCTGTTGAAATCTCCATAACGGAGCAACTGAGAGCAATCGAACTCGAAAGCCACCGATTGCCCTTCCTGTATTGATTGAAAGACCTTCCAGCCCACTGGGGGAAACCAACTGTGGCTCATTTCATTCCTAAGACACTTAATGAACTGATTATCTCCAGCTTCTGCAAACTCATTTTTGATTCTTTCCCGGTATCCTGGAACTTCTACCTTTGAGAAAACCCTATATGAAAGCTTTACAATGGAAAAAGCTGCTCCAGAAGCAGCAAATATTTCTTTTCGAATATCATTTTGAATATTATCGATCTCTATCTGCATTTCACGATGCGAAAACTCGCCTTTTTTAGCAAGCGCAGCAAACTTTGCATTTTCGCGTTGAATCCCTTTGCAGGCACATTGGAAGACATCCAGCATATTCCAAAACGAAGAAAGAGCTTGTTCCAATTCATGCCCTGGATGGTGACGCAAAAAATAGTTTGCTTCTTTTGGCCCAAGCATAGCCACGGCTTCCAAGGCCCCTTCGTCCAAGGGAGTATCTTTAAGGACAGCAAGCAACTTTTCCGTCTTCTTTCTTTTATGCTCATTCATAACCTGAACAACATGCCGTAATGCATCGAGATCCTCCGGCATCTTTTTTTCAAACGACATATCACCCTCTCCATCAAGATATTTGCAATCGTACACTTCATTGTAAGAAACAGACCAAGTACCAGATGTCTATATCGAATCTAGAGCATCGAGGCAAAAAAGCCCACTACCTCTTAGGCAAAATAGTAGCCTCCAGCATTCAACCATCCACCGAATAAAGCCATTCCCCAAACAAAATGTTTACACTTTGTTCCACACTCCCCTGATTACACCACCCGAATCCCACAAAAAAAGGGCTTACGATTCACACCGTAAGCCCTTAAAATATGGCGGAGAAGGAGAGATTCGAACTCTCGTATGAGTTTTACGCCCATAACACGCTTAGCAGGCGTGCGCCTTCAGCCAACTCGGCCACTTCTCCTGGTCCTGTCGCGGAAATGTGAAACACTCCGGTCAAGGAGAAATCGTCTACACTTTTCAGCCACCAATTGTCAATAAAGATAGTCGTTATTTACGCTTTTTCCCTTTCGCTTCTTTCTCGGCCAGCTCTTCCCTGCGCCGTTTGCTCTTGAGCGCCTTGTATTTAGTCTCGTGACGACGCGTTTTGGCCCCGCCTATACGTTCACGGCCCGGACCACGTTTGCCCATAGCCGATATCCCCCTGTTCTGCTGCCACTCCTTCTTGTCATGGCTGGAGCGGAACACGATATTGACCGGCGCGGACTTGATACCGAGCATCTTGCGGAACTGGTTTTCCAAATACCGTACATAGGACGCTTTGACGATAGTGTGATCGTTGCAGAAAAAAACGAACGTGGGTATCGGCTCATCAGCCTGGGTAACATAAAAGAACTTCGGACGCTTGCGTTTGACCACAGGGGGCTGGAGTTTCTCTACCACGGCTGCCAGGGAACGATTCAGGATACCTGTGCCAACACGGATGTTGCATTCCTCACGCAGCTTCTCGGCAATAGGCAGCAGCTTGCCGATACCAACGCCCTTGTGCGCCGAAGTCATCACGATCGGGACATGCGGAATGACCCGCAACTCCTCTCGAAATGCCTCAAGCGCCCGGTTGGTCTCGTTTCTGGGGATCAGGTCAGCCTTGTTGACGACCACGATAAACGGGGTCTTCTCCTTGGCCAGAAATTCGATGAGACGCTTGTCCTGTCTGCCCACACCAAGCGTGATGTCGATAGTCAGGATGGTGACGTCGGACCGCTTGGAATTCTTGAGCGCACGGATGACGCTGATCTTCTCCAGATGATCCTGAATATTCGCCCTTCTGCGCACTCCTGCCGTGTCCACAAAGGTGTACCGCTTGTTCTTCTTCTCAAAGGTCACGTCAATGGAGTCTCGCGTGGTTCCAGCCACATCAGAGACGATGAGCCTGTCCTGGCCGATGACGGCATTGATGATGGAGGATTTACCCGCATTGGGCCGACCGAGCATGGTCAGGCGGAGTCCGCGCTCAACGCCGTCGTCCTCCTCTTCGGGCAGGTCCAGATCAATGACGAATTGACGCACACGGGCGCGAACGTCGTGCAGATTGTAGCCATGGGCTGCGGACACGGGCATCTGTTCAATGCCGAGAGAATGGAACTCGGAGGTCATCTGAGGGGCAAATTCACTGCCGTCCACCTTGTTGATCAGCATGAAAACCGGCTTGCCGGATCGACGCACATATTCTGCGGCCTGCTCATCCAGCGGCGTCAGCCCTTCCTTGCCATCGACCACAAAAATAATGGCGTTGGCTTCCTCAATGGCCTCGCGAGCCTGCTCGAAAATCTCATCCTCGAAATCCTTGGACAATTCAGGCGTAGCCTCGGACTCCAACACCATACCGCCGGTGTCGACGAGGTCGAATTTCACGTCGCCCATGATGCACTCGCCATAGATGCGATCGCGCGTCACCCCTGGCATATCATGGGTAATGGATCGCGATTTGCGAAGAAGACGATTGAACAGTGTGGACTTTCCCACGTTGGGGCGTCCCACCAGGGCGACAATAGGCAGCATGTTTGGCTCCAGAAAAATTGATTAAAGCAGGATCAAGAAAAAACCCCGTACTTCCATAACGGACAGGAAGCGCGGGGATTAGCCTATCTTGAATTGAATGTCGAGTCCAATTTTGCGTTAGCCCTCGGGATAATCTTCAAAAAGCTTCTTGATGGACTCGGTATACGGCGGATACAGCACGCCTTTTTCAGTGATGATACCCGCGATCAGCTCATTGGGAGTCGGATCGAATGCGAGGTTGTATACTTCCACACCCTCGGGCGGGATACGATGATCACCAATGTGCGTGACTTCCTTGGGATCACGGTCCTCGATGGGCACATCGTCACCGGAGAAGGTCTCGGTATCAATCGTGTACTGAGGCGCGGCCACATAAAAAGGAATATTGAACCGATCGGCCAGCACGGCCACACCAAAGGTACCGATCTTGTTGACGGCGTCACCATTGGCCGTGATGCGGTCTGCGCCGACCACGACCTTGTCCACCAACCCACGCTTCATAAGCAGAGCACAGGCATTGTCACAGGCGACCTTGACCGGGATACCGTCCTTGTGCAGCTCGTAAGCGGTCAGTCGCGCGCCCTGCAGGAAGGGACGGGTCTCATTGGCGATGACAGACACTTTCTTGCCCTGATCAATGGCACCACGAACAACACCAAGCGCGGTTCCGTATCCGGCTGTGGCCAGGGCGCCGGCATTGCAATGGGTCATGATGGTGTCGCCTTCATCCATAAGCTCGCCGCCGAACTTGCCGATGAGTTCGCACATTTCAATATCGCCCACGTGAATTTCCTTGGCCCGATCCAACCAGATGGCGAGCAAATCTTCCAGGCTGATGTCCCCGGCTTCTTTCCAGATGCGACGCATTTCGCGCACAGCCCAACGCAGATTGACCGCGGTGGGACGGGCATCGTGGATCTGGTCAAGCTTGGCTTCGAGATTTGCCGTCCAGTCGCCGTCCATGCCCTGGACTTCACGTCCGGCCAGATAGCAACCATACGCAGCGGTCACGCCGATGGCAGGCGCCCCTCGCACGACCATGACAACCAAGGCAAAGCAGATATCATCGGTGGTCTTGCACTCGAACCAATCCTCCCGGTTGGGAAGAAATCGCTGATCAAGAAGAATCAGTGCATCTTTTTCCGCAGAATACTGGATATGCTCGGTCATTTTAATTCCTTGTAATTATGAAAGTTTCTTATTGAACAGTTGGGTAACGACACCGGGATTGGCCTGTCCTTTGGAAAGACGCATGACCTGGCCCATAAAGAATCCCATGAGCTTCTTCTTGCCGCCCCGGTAGGCTTCCGCCTCTTCGGGATTATCGGCAATGACCTGATCAACCATGGCCTCCAGCTCACCGGTATCGGACATCTGCACCAACCCCTTGGCCTTGACGAGCTCGGCCGGGGCATCACCAGAGGTGCAGAGTTCGGTAAAGATATCCTTGCCGATCTTGACGGAAATGGTGCCGTCATCAACCAGCTTGAGCAGTTCGGCCATTTTTTCAGGCGTCAACTTGCAATCACAAGCTTCACTCTCAGTCTCGCCAAGGTACGGAAGCAGATCACCGACAACCCAGTTGGTCACTTTCTTGGTCTCACCACCGTAGGCTTTGACAGCGGCCTCAAAATACTCTGACACGGCAATATCGCCCGTGATCAGCGCGGCATCATAATCAGCCAGCGTGTACTCTGCCATGAACCGTTCACGCTTGGCTCTGGGCAGCTCAGGCAGCTCGGACGTCCATTTCTCGACCCAGGACTCTTCCAGCACCAGCGGTACCAGATCCGGGTCCGGGAAGTAGCGATAATCGTGGGCCTCTTCCTTGCCGCGCATGGAATGAGTGGTGCCCTTCTCCACATTGTAGAGCCGGGTTTCCTGTACAACAGCTTCGCCGTCTTCCACGAGGTCGATCTGACGGCCCACTTCGTATTCGATGGCCTTGAGGATATTTTTGAAGGAGTTGAGGTTTTTTAACTCTGCGCGGGTACCGAACTCTTCCTGACCATAAGGGCGAATGGAAATGTTGGCGTCACACCGGAAGCTTCCTTCTTCGAGGTTGCCGTCACAGATGCCCAGATACAACAGGACAGCGCGCACTTCCTTGAGATAGGCCACGGCCTCTTCTGCGGAGCGCATGTCCGGCTCTGACACGATCTCGATGAGCGGAACGCCTGTACGGTTCAGGTCCACGAAACTGGCATTATCGGCGGCAGAGTGAATATTCTTGCCCGCATCTTCTTCCATATGAATACGAGTCAGGCCGATGCGTTTCTTCTCGCCATCAACATCAATATCCACGTACCCGTGTTCACAGATAGGCAGCTCGAACTGGGAAATCTGGTACCCCTTGGGCAGATCGGGATAAAAATAGTTCTTGCGCGCGAACACGGACTTCAGATTGATCTCGCAATTGGTTGCCAGCCCCATCTTGGTGGCATACTCAGCCACTTTTTCATTGAGGACAGGCAGCACACCGGGCATGCCGGAACAGACCGCGCACACGTTCTCGTTGGGATCGTTGCCGAATTTGGTTGAGCAGGAGCAGAATATCTTGGTCTGCGTCTTGAGCTGGGCATGGACTTCCAGGCCGATGACAGTTTCGTAGCGGGACATGGGTTCCCCTATTTCTTGTTTGCGTAAAGTTCCGGGTTCAGCTTCGGGTCGTTGTACATCTTGAACTGGAAGTACACCTTGGGCTTCTTGAGTCCGGCAAAATATTCATCAATGAGTTCAAGGATTGCACGCTCAAGATCTTCGTGTTGCCGCTGCAGGACACCAACCTTGGCGTCACATTCGTTAACGTGCTTTTCATCAACGTCCTGACGGCTACACTGCTCTTTCATATGATAGATCTTGAGCGCCTGAATGGACAGACGATCCAAGGCCGCCCCGACAGTCTCGGTATTGTACCGTTCCTTTGCGTCGGCGGGCAATATGGCGTCCATCATGCCGATAAGACATTCATCCACCCGCTCAATGAGGTCATTGCGTTTCTGGTTGAGCTTGTCGATGGCATACTTGCAGTCGGCGATAACCTTGGCGTCCACATCCTTGCGACGGGCGCGGTCCTCGACATGCCACAGCTGGAAGTTGGCCCAATGCTGACGCGCAACCAGCTCGCGCACGCCGGAGACGCCAGCCAGGTCGTTGGCAGGATCACCATCATATACGGGTTCGCCAAAATGCCAGTCGATGACAGAGCGGGATTGATGGGCGATGGCATCCTTGAGGGTGTCCTTGACGGTATCTATTGTAATATCAGCCATTAATAAGTGCTTCTTTGCTTATGAGGAGGTACACGGTGGCCTCTGTCATGATGTTGTTGGCAATGGGCTCCACCGCGCTCCCTTCACCAATATAATAATCAACACGGGACCCCTTGATGGCGGTTCCGGTATCCTGCGCCAGACCGATGCCGGCTATTGTGCGTTTACCGACGGGACGACCGTCCTTGGCTTCCGGAATCTCGGCTTCAAAAGCCAGCAGGCTCCCAAGCGGCAACAGCTTTCGGTCTGTAGCCAGTGAAACCATCGGCGTCAACGGCTTTCCAATGGTCCCCTCGGGCGGAGAGTTCTCCAGACGGAAGAAAACATAGCTTCTGTTCTCGGCCATCAACTGAAACATCTGTTCAGGATGCTTGGCAAAATACGCTTTCACATGCTCTTTGGACAGCTTGCCTTTTGGCAGGAGTCCCTTGGCATGGAGAATTCGACCCAGACTACGGAAGCCGTGTCCGTTTTTGGCCCCGTAAAGCAGGTTGCTCGTGGTGCCGTCCGGCAATCTCAACCGTCCGCACCCTTCCACCTGCATATAGAAGACATCCACGGGATCTTTGGCCCAGGCAATTTCAAGCCCCTGCCCGGCGAGCACCTTGCGGACATCCATATCACCCCGTTCGTAGTACGGCAGCACCCGGCCCTTCTCGACCCGATAAAACTGCTTGAACCCGCGCACCTTGCCGTAACGCAAGTCCGACGGCACGCCGTAGATGGGAAAATCATATCCGGGGCGTCGAGTCAGGCTCCCTTCGATCTCAGGCGTATAATATCCTGTCATGACAGGCTTCTTTCGCATTCCATACCAGACAAAACGACGAGCGAGCAGTTCGGGGTCATTGTCGAGATACGGCAGCAGATCGAGAAATTCTTCCAGAGACTGCACCACCTGTCCCCAGGTCAGGACCATACCGGGCCGAACCAGGGCGGGGGTGTTCTTAGGCATGTTCAGGGCATACTCAAGGCTGCGCTGCACCGGGTCGACCAGTGAATTCCAGGAAGTAAGGCCCTGACTTTTGATATCTATTTTGGCATTGCTCGCGACCCCTTCCACATTGGAAAGAGGAAAGAACATGTCACAGGCCGGAACAAAGGCCGGCTCCCGCACAGGACGCAGGGTCAACGCACTCGTTATCCGAGGCTGAACAAGGCTAACGGGCTGAACAGCGAGCATCTCAGGTTGAGGCTTGGGGAGTGTCTCAGGCTGCTCCGGGCATTGCTCCACCACTTCTACAGGAGCGGCTGGGTCCGATGCAGAGGACGTCTCTACAATCGTGTCACCTCCCCGCTTCACACAGGCGAGCAAAACGGCCAGACACACCACGGCAACCAGCCATCGTGCAGTCCGCCAACTCAATGTACGACTCTCTTCTTTCATTTGATGCTTGGGTTAAAGGATTGCTGATTCCCTTAGTCACATGAATCGATGGCAACATCACAGAATTTCCCCACCCCATACTCCCGACGACGGAAGAATTTTTCGGGGTTGGGACCGATGATCTGCAACTCGGGATGCGCCTTCTGCACATCGAGAGCGATATGCATTTCCTTGGTGCATCCGGTGGAATACGTGGCGTCCTTGCCGGTCCAGACCGGCGGCACCTTTCTGTCCATCAACTCGAAGCTCTTTTCAATATCGAAATACGTCTGGAAACGCCAGACATTGATGTACCCGCTCCGCTGCACCTTTTCCCACATGAACATGAGATCATCCGCGTCCATGCCCTCCTCGAAATACTCGCCCGGATTGATGATGAACGCGTCGTCGAGTTGGGAACGCAGGTGCTGCACATAGGTGGTGATAACTTCGATTGCCGCCTTTGTCTGACCGGGAACGCTTCCGATGATGCCGGAATAGAACATGACCGTTCTCCCCTCTGCACGCGCATGGCGCATCTCGGCGATAATCTCCTCTGCTTTGGCAGAAATATACTGCTCGCTAAAGGAATGAACAGAGCCGGACTTGGGCCTGAAATGCATATGGAATGCCCCCTGCTCATCGCGATATATATTGATGATGTCGCGGGTGAAATCATGGCTGTTGAGTACCAGCCTGTTTCTGAGCCCTTCACCTTTGGCAACAATAAAGTCGCATTCCTTCCAGGCTCGAGCAAACGTGACCGAGGTTCGATACGGATTGAATTTTTCGCGTGTACCATCGGAAATGACCACAAACCGGTGCTTTGCCATAATGGACAGCAATTCGTTCTTGGACAACTTGTCTTCACTGACAAAGTGCGCACCGCTGAACGCCTTGGCCAGAACAGGATCATTATCCCGATCCCAGAAAGTGGGGTTATCGAAATAAAACCCTTCCTTAAGGGCCATGACCACACTGTGTCCGAGTCGCAGCAACGCCCGTACAACCTGCAGATCAAAGAGCAGGCCGCCAGCCCTGTTGGGCAGATACAAAATGCGTCGGGGACTCTGGCCGTCCTTGCCCAGCCGTTCGAAAAGGACTTTGAAAACCTCGGACCCTTCCTTGATTTCACGCGCCATGCCGCAGGCGTTCAGCCCTTCAACGGAGAATGTCTCGGGCGACCAATGGTCAGAGATCGTGGATATACGCAACAGTCGCTCGATTTCCAACATATCGATCTTGAATCGCAGATCATCAATGCGCTCTTCAGGGCTGACATTGGACAACCCGGCGTGGACCATGGCGTCAAACGCATCGCTCTCGACAATCTCGGCAGCTTTGCTGTTCAGACCTTTGCGAATATCTCGATAGGGATCATCAATACCACTCTGGGTCATGAAGATGGTGATCAACCGCTTCATCAGTCGCGACGGCACGATGATGGGAGAAGCAAGGACCATGCGGAACTTGTGCCTGGCAAGCTGGATAAACCGCCTCAACAGTTGTCTGTCTGAACAGAACTCACGGGACAACCGAATGAATGTCCGCCACTGTTCCAGATATTCCTGAAGCAATTCGTCAGGCAGCCCTTCATCCAGCAGCATCTTGAACATCCTGTCCGAACACGGAGCATAAAAATCCCCGTCCTGCATGGCCAGCATGAAGCGCATCTGCTCACCGGAAGCGTTCTTGGTAGGGTCAATGGAATATTCCAGATGATTCTCGGTCATGAAATGCAATAGAAGCGCATCGAGCAATGCGTCCTGGCCGTATCTGATGTCCAATACCGAGTCAGAAAGTTTGGGCGATCCCATAAATTTTCCCCATTCAAAAAATCATATTAAGGTCAACTGAACCAGCTATGGCCTTTCATACCTCATACGTACACGTATCCTTCAAATTTGTAGTTAAAATTTGAGAAACATTCAACCTTTTTCATTTTTAACTCTAAAAATACCGTTGAAAAAAACACTTTTCTATATTTTTTTTAACTTTAACCCTAAAGTTATTTTTCAAGAAGCCGATCCTAACAATCAAGGAAAGGAAAAAAACTGTGAATACTTCGTCTGCCAATGTTCGAAATATGCTGCGCACCTATGGAAAGCAGCTTACGAGCGCAAAGCGTCTTGCACGCTTTCGGCAGGCAATGGGCGACAGCGTCCCCATGGACGATGTTGCCAAGCAGGCAAAGCGTCGGGAATTGGTCCAGCGCATTGCGCATGAGGTCATTGAAAACCTGATCGTCAACTCCGACCCCTCTCCCGTGGTCAAGGCAGTCCTTGCCCAGTTGGAGGGAGAATTCAACCAGCGGTATGTTTTTGAATATCCACTGGACGGAGGCGACGTTCAGATATTAAAGGATACCCATCAGGGTCCGGTTGAAATACATGACGCCGAAAGGAACAAGGTCATGCGGAGACTGTGGGAGATAACTTTGTCAAAGGTGGACGACACCATGCTTTGATAACCCCGTAATCACGGGAGGAATGACATGGTCATCAAGAACATAGTAGGGGAAACAAATCCTTACGCAAACAAGAAGATCGAAAGGCCAGAGGTCAAGGATCAGCAAAAGCCCCAGGAAGCCGCCAAGAGCTCGGGAGAATCCGCTGATCGCGTTGTCCTGTCTTCAGAAGCACGCCTGCGGGGGACAGCCCTGCAGACAGCCAAGGACGCCTCGGATGTCCGCCGTGAAAAGGTGGATGAACTCAAGCGCCAGGTGCAGGACGGCTCCTACCAGCCAGACCTGAAAAAGGCCGCCGCGAATCTCATTCGTGACGACCTGGATCTTCTCGTTTAGTCGAAAGGGAGTAACCCGACTGACTGACTAGACAGCAATCGGATGGAAGTGTGTGGGGTAGCCTGCTTCCGTCTGCGGAATCTGAAGACCTATCCTTGCCTCGGTGTTGATGACAATCGGCCCCTGAAGGTTAAGGGTGGTGTCTTCAGGTTTGTCACGTGGTATGGTCACTGTGACCAATACTGCCACCTGCCTGATATTCTCCACCTTGAGGACTTTCCGGTCCGCATTCTCGATCTTCACATCATAACTTTCGATAAAAGCGTAGGGGTCGGCCACGAGCAGTCCCAAGCCCGGGTCTGTGACACACTGCAACAGCAGGAACGGAGAGTCATCGTCCTTAACGCTCAAAAGGGCAAACTCGCGCTTGTCCTCCAGCCCCACAAGGCCACGAGGAAAATAGATGATGCCGTCCGAGCTGACTTCGCGCTCGCCCAGCCGCGTCATTATTTTTTGTTTTCTTTCTTTTGCCATAGCGCTGCCGCCGCGAGCAGGTCTTGCTGGCTAATTTCCAGCGCCTGCCTGTTCTGTTCCTTGATCTTAAGATACACCTCTTCCCGATAGACAGTCATGTCTTCGGGTACATCCAGGCCGATCTTTATCTGCTTACCCTGAACGCTCAGGATCTTAAGCTTGATATTATCGCCTAAGAAGAGGCTTTCTCCCGGTCTCCGGGTTAGTATCAACATGTGGTTTCCAATATGTCCTTCGGCTCATCCGCATCATGCGAGTCGTTCATTGCCGATTACATGACGTTCACATCTAAGTAAAGAGGAGTATTAAATAAACTTTCCAAGATTTAGTTGCATGATCATGGACGTGGAACGCAGCACAGACTCATACACGATCTGCTGTTGCGCCAGTTCGGTCATCAATTCGGAGACATCGGCATCCTCGATGGAACTGACCAATGTCTGCTCATTGAGCTTGAGACCATCCACAATGGTCTCGCCTATCTGCAACCGGTTCTCCCGACCGCCGACTTCGGCGACAGCATTCATGATATGCTCCTGCGCCTCACTCAGATTCGCCAGCGCCTGCTGCACACCTGTCTGGTTATTAGTCTCGGCCATGGCGACCAGATTGCCCATGACTTCAAACAGGTTCTTGGAGTATTCGTCATTGCCCTGAATAGAAATCGCCATGCCGGGCGCGGCATTGGAGTGGAACACCCTGCCGGAATTCTGACTACTCAGCGTCAGAATGGAACCATTGGAGGCCAGGACAATCTCCGGGTCCATATAGATACCGCCAAAAATATCCTTGCCCACGCCATTGACCTGAACCTGCTCACTGGAGGAAACATCGAGATTGATGGCCGCCGAACGAGGACGGATGACAAACTGCTGTCCAGGCTGAAGCAGGTTGGACCCATTGGAGGCCAGGGACAGTATGCCGCCGTTGGCAACGGAAAGCACGGCCGCGTTGGACGACGTGTCAGCCTGGGCGATATTACCGGTCACCCAATTGATACCGCCATCAATGCTGTAGGAGTACTCGATGTCCTCATTCATGGCCACGGCTGACGAGTTGTCGATACGCACAGTGACGTTGGTATCCAGAAATGACCCTGATGCCGTGGCATCAATCAGGTTCGATCCAGGGCCGAGCGGATCGACCGAGGGAGGTGCGTCTTCGTCATCCCCCATATATTGAGCGGAAGGACGAATCCACAGCCATGTTCCGTCGGCAACGGATTCATCAGCAGGGTCGTTGACCTTGATGGCCGTATCGTTGTGAAATGTAACGCTGGTGCCACTCTGTGGCAGACTGAGGGTGCCTTCGCCTGCGGCAAATGTCACGGAGCCATCCGTCTGCCAAGTGTCACCACCGTCAATGGAATACCGCACACCAAGATTGCCGTCCGACAGGTTCATGTTGCCGCCCGGCGCAACAGTGCCGGAGCTGTCGAAGAATTGAACAAGAACGGTAGAATTCGATGACCCATTGACAGTGAACTCCGCATTATTGCCAAAGGAGTCATCATTGGTGGTCAACCACATGATTTCCTTGAACGCCGGAGTATTGACCTTATGGCCGCCATAGATCTGCTTGCCTTCAAAATTGGTATTGGCCAGCCCGACCAGCTGCTCGAAGAGCGAACGCAGTTCATAGCTGATCTGCTCGCGGTTGTTGCTGTCCACTGTTCCGGTAGCCGCCTGCGTAGCCAATTCCTTGGCACGGGTCAGAATGGTGGACACCTGCATGAGTGATTCATCGGCACTGGTGAGCCACCCTTTTGCCGTGGAAATATTCTCGGAGTACTGATCCAGAGAGCGCAGCGTGTCACGATGATCCAGAATACGGGTCATGCCGGTAGGGTCGTCGCTGGGCTTATTGATCCGCTTCTGTGTCTGGGCCTTGATGTTCAAGTCCATCAGAGATGTCAACGACTTGTTCAAGTTGGTGACATATCGGGAGAAGAGCATTTTCTGCGTTACGCGCATACCTGTTTCCTCCTCACGCTAGGGCTTGAGCGACAAGATGGTTTGCAACATTGCGTCGGCAGTGGTGATAAGCTTGGCTGCCGCCGTGTAGGATGCCTGATATTTAATCAAATCACTCATTTCCTCATCAAGGTTGACGCCCGCCACCTGCTGCTGTCGTTCATTCAGGTCGCTCGCCAACGTGCCATAAAAATTCTGGTTGAACTCGGCCCGGTTCACGTCCGTACCCACATTGCCCACAATACCGTTGTAGTAATCGAGGATGGATTGCGAAGTCGCGCCCTCTGCGGCCGTACGGGTTGTTACGCTGACCTCACGCAAGGCATACATGGACAACGCCGTGGTGTTGTCTCCTGCATTCATTTCGCCGGAGCCGTTCACATGCCCTGTGGCCAAATAATCAATGTCGCTGGTTATCTTTTCATTGAGCATCATGTTGCCGGGGTCATCCCCCTTCAACAACGTGTTGATTCCCAGTCCGGCATACAACCCGGCACTGTCGGTACCAAAGGCAAACGTATACCCGTTCTCTGCTTCGAGGCGGAGCTTGTTGTTGACGATGGTCGCGTTGATGGCCCCTGCATATGTTCGGTTAAAGGCGTCACGAACATCTTCAAGAGTATGAATGGCCGGATTGAATGTGGCGCCGCTGCCATCGAAATCCAGTGCCGCGCTGGAAGCCAGCAGACCGGTGGATTCGTTGTACACATAGACAAAGGAACTGCCTGACTGGAGCTTGTCGCCAAAGGTCAGACCGGTTGAATCACTGGCCAGGGCCTTGTCAGTGTAATCGACACTGTAGGTCCCATCCAAAGAGGTGAAGGCCTGAAGTCCGGCACCCTGACTGTGCCTGCGGTTGGTCTCCCAAACGATTGTCTCAGCCAGTTCGTCGAGCTTGGAACGGTACCGTCCCACATAGTTGTCACGGAAGGTCAACAGGGCCGCCAGGCTACCGCCTGTGAGTCGCTGGGAATTCTCTTCACCATTGAAATGTAACTGCGGCGTGATTTCCTCTGCATGGGAGGTGTTTTCCACCCAATACAGTCCCTGATGCGGACTGATGACATACCGGTCACCGGGAACGAAGTTGCCAGTAGGCGTTCCCTGAGAATCCGTACTGCTGCCAAACCAGATCTGCAGCCCTTCCACATTGACACGACTGTTGTAATCACGCGCACTGAAATGACGCTCATTGCCAAGATCGTCGGAGAGCCAGGTAACGCCACCATCCAGTGAAACCCTGAATTGGGCAGCGTTGGCTCCGGAAGTCGCCTGACCTGCCAGCGTCGATCCTGAACTGGAGGCAAGAAACTCGACCGTGTACTCGTAGTCGTCATTGCCATCGAAATAGATCGAGCCTTCAAAATCGGAGTCGGGACGAAGATCGGTGGTCGTGACCGCGGCGTTGAATTCCAACGCATAGTGACTGGCCCCATCCACGAGGTTCTGCCCGGCCGTGGTCATGACAGTGAAATTTCCGCCACCGTTATCGATAGTCTTGATGTCCATGAGTTCAGCAAGCTCGCGCACCTTGCGCGCACGTTCGTCAAACAAGCTGTTGGCGTTGTTCTCACCCTCAACGTGATGAATCTGAATTTCCTTGTTCAGATCGGAAATCTCCACCATGAGCTTGTTGGCTTCGGTCACCTGAGCGGCGACGTCCTTGTTGATCCTTTGCTGCATGAGAGAGAGATCGGTGTCCACCTGCTTCAACGTGGAAATCATGGTCGCCGTATCATTCAGAACCGTTTGACGCGCACCATAGTTGTCAGGTCGCTGCGCCACTTCATTCCACGAATTAAAATATTGAGACAAGGCATTACTGACGCCTGTGCCGCTGGATTCATTGAGCAGGTTCTCAACGGACTTGAGCTGCTCCCAGAGCTGCCCCCACTTATCCTTGAGCGCGGCCTGCCCCAAATACATCTCTTCCACCATATCGTCGAAATTGCGAACGACTTCCCTGGCCTTGACTCCCGTGCCGAGCTGACCGGGCGAATAGTCAATATACGGGCCTTCCTCCAGGATAACGGAACGCCGGGAATACCCTTCCGTATTCACATTGGCGATGTTCTCGCCAGTGACCTGCAGCTGAACCTGCGAAGCGAACAGGGCCCACCGCCCCATGTCGAGTATGGAATTGGCTCCAAAAGACATTTACAACCTCCCGGTCAACAAACGAGCATCGCTGGGAGCCTTGGCAAACCGGCCGGTCCGGCCATAGGCGTTGGTATTCTTGGGCTTGATCTGATTGTGCATGTAATTGAGCAATCCCTTGGACTGATCAAACAGGGCTGTAGCCATCTCATTATTCTTGGCAGCCTGCATTGCGCACTTCTGTTCGGTGTCGTCCATCATGATCACAAGGCCCTTGAGCGCTTCAACCACATCGGGTTCAAGCAGGGGGTAAATTTCGGCCAGACGCAAGGAACCGGCGCTCATCTGTCCCACCATCGTGCGCAGTGAGACGCGCTCTGCCGCGATCTGACGCATAAGCTCCTGAATGGAAAGTTCAATCTGCGAGACCGACTGGGGCTTGAGATTCATCAGGCGGGAAAATTCTTCCTCAAGCAGGATAGACAACAGCATCACAGCCTTATTCTGCCGAACCAAATTTTCCTCTATCAAACGAATCATTTCTCACCCCTCACAGTTGTAACCGACTTAAATCATGAATATTTACTTAGAAATCTTAATATTTCCCTATTGAAACCTACCCTCTTTGTGCAATTTTCCGGCCAAGTGCTTCCACGGCCTTGTCAGTATACTCTTCCCCCTGAGCGCGCCCTTGTGTCAGGCTGTCACGAAGATGCTCTGACTCAAGACGCCGCACCAGCGTATCAAGCTTTGCCTGGACCTCTACGTCAGTCAGTAGCTTGGGCGTGGAGCCGACCTCCTGAGTGGATACCTGCGCCGCAGGCGCGGGCACCACGGCATTTCCACCAGATGCTTCAGACGAGACTGACCCGCCCCACTCCTCCAGTGTAATGCCCTTGCCGGTATTGATCTGTATCCCTGCGCCGGGCTGATTTACGGATATGGGCTTTTCTTCCTTGAGCGGCTTGATGGCAACGCCGCCGGCCAGGGTTGTCTTGCTTGTTTCCTTCAACTTTTCACTAAGCTGGGCATAAATCATGTCTGCCAGACCGATCCCGCCCGCCTGAGCCATTTTCTCGGAGAAATCCCGATCAAACATTGAAATATAACTGTCTTCCTGCTTGGAATGCAGATACCCTTCCTTCTGCACACTCTGACGCATCTGCTGCCAGAGCTTGCCGATAAACACGGCTTCAAAGTTCTGACACGCTTTCTTAAGCTGGCCATTCGCGCCCTTATCCGTCAAACGCTCCTTGAGGCCGTCCATCTCCTGCTTGAAACGGATCAGATCCTTGGTATCGGCCTGCTTGGCTGCCAACCGTGGGTCTACAGTGCTACTGATCATGTTAGATAACCTCCACTTCGGCATGCAATGAACCGGCAACCTTGAGAGCACGAATAATGGAAATGAGATCTCGCGGAGCTGCGCCGATTGAATTCAGACCATCCACGAGTTCCTGCAGGGTTGCACCTTCCATGAGCATGAGCTGATTATTCTGTTCAGACACCGCGATGTCGGTACTCGGAGAAACAACGGTCTCGCCATCGGAGAACGGCCCCGGCTGACTGACTTCCTGTTCTTCGGAGACTACGATCTGCAGGTTGCCGTGCGCCACGGCCACCTTGCTCAGACGAACATCCTGACCAAGCACCACTGTACCGGTCTTTTCATCCACAACCACACGGGCCTTGCCGTCGGGCGAAATATCGAGATTTTCCAGAGAAGCCATTAAAGGCACCATGTTGCCACGGAATTGATCCGGCAATTTCAGGTCAATGGTCGAGATGTCCCGTGCAGAGGCAAAACTGCCGCCCATGCTGGCGTTGATCTTGTTCACCACCTGCATCGTGGTACCGAAATCCCGTACAGACAGGTTCAGTGTCATGGCATTCTGATTATTGAATCTGAAAGGAACAGCCCGCTCCACAACGGCACCACTGGTGATGCGCCCCA
The DNA here is from genome assembly GCF_020886695.1 of Pseudodesulfovibrio sediminis. Lineage (NCBI taxonomy): Bacteria > Pseudomonadati > Thermodesulfobacteriota > Desulfovibrionia > Desulfovibrionales > Desulfovibrionaceae > Pseudodesulfovibrio > Pseudodesulfovibrio sediminis. The sequence continues at coordinate 53,728 of NZ_AP024485.1, read as the reverse complement.
CTGTGGCGATATTCTTTTGCGCTTGAGCAGCCTGACCTCCGGCAGAGTATCCACCAACGGTCAACGCGCCCTGACTGACGGCATAGACCTTGCCGTCCAAGCCCTTGAGAGGCGTGAGCAGCAAAACGCCACCAAGCAGACTCTCAGCGTCGCCCAGGGAAGATATCGTGACGTCCAGGGTTGAACCGGGCGTGGCGGACACCGGCATCTTGGCAGTTACCATGACAGCGGCCACGTTCTTGGGTTTGAGTTTGTCCGGGTTGGCTTCGACGCCCATCTTTTCAAGCATGTTGGCCATGGAGCGCATGGTAAATGTTGAAGAAGTGCCGTCCCCCGTACCGGACAAACCGACCACAAGACCGTACCCGACAAGTTCGTTGTGGCGCACGCCACTGAAACTGGCGATGTCCTTCAGGCGAGCTGCACCCGCGTCACGGGGCATCAGGACTGTTCCCAGGAATATGAGGAGCGCGGCAAACAGGACCGTCAAAATGACGGACCGGGCCACTTCGCCGGAATCGATTCGAGTTGAGTGCGGATGCGTAAGCATGGTGTTCATCCCTCTAACGTTGCTGAGTCTTTAAATGTAAGCCCGATCACTAGAACGGGAAAATGTTATCAAGAATCCGTGACAGCCAACCGGGGCGCTGCTTGTCAGCCAATACACCCTGGCCGTAAATTTCAATCTGGGCTTCAGCGAGGCTGGTGGACGGGATCGTGTTGTCGGAGGAGATATCACGCTGACGGATAAGTCCCCGAACCACCAGGAACTGAGTCTCATGATTGACACGGATGCGCCTGGCACCTTCGACCTGCAGCAGGTTGCCCGGAAGTCTGCGAACAATACGCGTGGCCACAGTGGCTTCAAATTCCGATTCCTGCGAGGTCTCACCATTCCCCTTGAAATCAGAAGACTGGCTGGCGCCGATGCCTATACCCGCGGTCGCTCCAAGCGTACCTGCCAGGGGAATGCCGCCGATAAGGCCGGTGCTGGGCATGGCCGAGACCGAGTTATCCACGGTGTTTTCCTTCTTGGCCGTCGTCTCCGACTTGATCGAAGTCGTGGCTGATTCCTGCACCTGCACCATAACGATGTCACCGACCCGACTGGCGCGATTGTCGTCATACAGGAATTCCGACCTGTTGGAGTCATACAACGACCCCGGATTGAGTGCAGGATCCTCTTCCTCATAGACAGGCGGAGTCATCGCGGGCATGGGCTGTTCCTGATATTTGGGAGCACATCCTGCAATCAGCGCAATGGAAGCCAGCAGGATCGAAACTATGGCGATGATGAAATAGTGTTTCATGACAGTCTCCTTGGCTATCTGACGACAACCGTGTCATCACTGATCACGGTTGCCAGCACTGTCTTGTTGCTTTGCAAATTCTTGACCGATACCTGCTGCCCCATACCGGCTTCACCCAACGCGACAGCCTTTATGGTCAACTTCACGCGCTTGCCCTGGAAGGTCAGGTACACGCGCTCCCCTTTCTCAATAAGCGGAATAGGTTCAAGGTGTGACAGGGTGAAAGGCTGCCCTCTCCCCAGGGTCCGCGCCATCCGCCATGGACCGCCGGTGCCATCCCACACGTTTTGGCGGTAAGCGAGGTTAACCCGCTGAAAAGATACGTTTGCCGGAGAGACACGCTCAAACCGGTTCATGGGTTTGGCGGCCACGGGGATAGCCTTCCAGACATTGATGAAGACTGTTCCGGCCTTGCTGGTCACGATCTTGCCATCAGGAGTGACACCATGAATCTTGACCTGGTTGCGCCCCGGAACAATGTCGTTGGCACTGAGGGAAAGCGTATCATATAAATTGGGAAAAAAGATTTGACGAGGAAGATGAAAATCCTTGAATTCCACATCGCCACCCAAGTCCTCTGCGCGAGGTGTCAAAAATGCGACAACCCGCGACTTGAGTTCCTCGCCCGAGATGACCCGCCCACCGGTCTGCACCGTAATCTGGCTGGGCAGTATGAGGTTCTCCACCATATCACCCAGGTAATACTTGAGAATACTCCGCAATTTATCACGGCTCACGGCCACGGGACGTCCGGCGCGAGTGGAAGCTTTCCACAGTTTGATATTCGCCAGCGACTCCCATGTGGCATCATCCATACTCCCGGCAGGATAAGCAATTTCACCGAGCAGGACATATGGCCCCTGAACGCAGGCGGCACTTTTCACGATGGCCTGCCAGGCCATACCGGCGGTAGCCCCCGTTACGGAAGGAATCAGCAGCAACGCTGCCAAAAGCAGCACAGCAAGGATGTACCTGACTCGACCGAAACTCTCAGTGCATTTCATAGTATTACTCGACATAATGCTCACCTTCCCCGGAGTTGAATGCATTCAATCATCCGTTATCGCTTGATATTGACAGCCGTCTGCAACATTGCGTCAGAAGTGGTGATGGCTTTGGAGTTGATCTCGAAGGCACGCTGCCCGACAATCAGTCCGACCATTTCATCGACCATCTCGACATTGGACCCTTCAAGGAATCCCTGTGCGATTGTTCCGAAGTTGTCATCACCCGGAGTTCCCGCCACAGCTGCGCCGGAGGCTTCACTCTCACGGTAGAAGTTACGACCAGTTGCAATGAGCCCGGCCGGGTTCTGGAAGCGATAGATATCAATATCCGTCTCGGACAGCGTGGCGCCATCCTTGTCCAGAGCAGCCATGTTGCCCGATTCGGTAATAACAACGCTGACAGTCTCTGCCGGCACGGTAAATTCAGGCTGGAGGGGATGTCCGCCAGCAGTAACCACGCGCCCTTCGTCATCAAGCTTGAACGAACCCGCGCGGGTGTACACGTCCTCACCGTTTTGCGAAACGCGGAAAAAACCGTCGCCTTCAATGGCCATGTCCAACGGGTTCCCGGTGTTCTTGAAATCACCCTGTGTGAAAAATTTATGCACCGTCACCGGACGCACACCCATACCAATCTGCATGCCCACAGGTGTTCTATTTCCAGCCTCGTTCTGTGTACCGGCTATTTTCAGCGTCTGGTACATCAGGTCTTCGAACTCGGCGCGGCTTTTCTTGAAGCCCGTGGTGTTCACGTTGGCAAGGTTGTTTGACAACGTATCAATGTGGGTCTGCATGGCGATCATGCCTGTGGCAGAGGTCCAAAGGGAACGCATCATTGCAGTATCCTCCTGTTAATTAGATGGTTGGGCGTCCGACCTGCGTGATCAGCTTCTTGTCGCTCTCATCAGTGGTCTGGATCATCTTCGAATACATGGTAAACGCACGCTGGGTCTCGATCATGGCCACCATTTCGGTGACGACATCCACGTTTCCCTTTTCCACAAAGCCCTGTTCCACGGTCATGTCTTCCGGAGGAATCTGCACCGCGTCGACCTTGGGCCGATACGTGTTGCCTCCGATCCTCTCCACCTTGGACAGATCTTCATAGGACACAAGATCAAAGGACCCTGCGGGATCTCCATTGATGGAAATGTTTCCACCCGGATCAACAGCCACATGCGCCCCCGGGGAAATGGTCAAGGGACCGCCGCCAACCAGAACAGTCATGCCGTCCTGTGTTTTAAGGGTTCCCTGCCCATCGGTCAGGAAATTTCCAGCGCGGGTCAGGAGCACTTCTCCCTCGCCCTGAACCCTGAAAAAGCCTTCACCTGAAAGGGCGAAGTCCAGTTGGTTACCTGTTTTCTCCAGGCTACCCTGCGAAAAGTCCGTTCTCTGGTCGGAAAGACGCGCCTTGGCCATGACGTTTGCACGGGGGAAAAGATCTTTTCCACGCAGGTTTGTTTTGCCGTCAACAAGATAGTCGTGAGCAAAACGGACAAAAGTGTCGTGAAAGGCCAACTGATCTTTTTTGAAAGCCGACGTGTTCACGTTCGCCAAATTATTGGCGATGGATGACATCCTCATTTCATTAGATAAAGCGCCGAATAACGCGCTTTGAGTACTATCGCGCATAATGCGATCCTCCTGTTCGACGAGAGAATTGCACTATGTATGCCAACGCAAAATCAAATGGAAAAATCGCCGTGAAAAGGACACACGACAAGACGCACGAAACATGTCAATATGGATTACTCGCACAGTGCCCCACTCGCATCATCGGACGACGCAGGCTACCGACGAATGCAAAATAAGCAGAAGCCGAACAGACACACGGAATTAACAGGGAAAGACATAGCACCGGAAGTCGATTTACCCATGCTCTTTGTTGACATCGGATTCATATATGTATAAATAGGCTCGTTTCCAAGCGGGTGTAACTCAATTGGTAGAGTGTCAGCTTCCCAAGCTGAAAGTAGCGGGTTCGACCCCCGTCACCCGCTCCAATGCCTTTCGCAAGGCTTGACCGTTTAGGCTTTGCGGGGTTCGCGTAGGTGAGCTCGGGCTCACCTTTTTTATTGGCAAATCGCTCCCCACGGGGGCAGGAGAATAAATGCGCCAGACTTTCGAAGAAATGCTGACGGATATAATCCGGCCCGAGATTGAAAATCTCGGTCTTATCTTTTGGGGATTGAGTTCCCCGCCGTCCGGCAAAAAGCGCGTTGTTCGCATATATATCGACGGTGAAGACGGTGTGCACATTGACCAGTGCGCGCATGTCAGTCGTCAGGTCGGGCTGATGCTTGAAGTGGAAGACGTCATTCCCGGGGCATTCACGCTGGAGGTCTCCTCCCCCGGTCTTGAAAGACGATTTTTCACACCTGAGCAAATGGTCGGTTACATCGGTCGGACAATCAAGGTGACTTTGGTCGACCCCGTGGCTGACCGTCGCAAGCTCAAAGGTGAACTGGTCGCAGTGAAAGGCGACACCATCACCATGACCGTTGATGAAGAAACAATGGATATCGACTGGCTTTCCATCAAGAAAGCCCGGTTGATCCACGAATTTTAGTTTGAAGATCACTACTTGCCCGGACCATACAGAGATCCGGGCACAAGCGGAGGTTTGATCATGTCGGAGCTGAAAAAAGCAATCGACCAGATAAGCAAAGACAGGGGCATTGACCGTGACCTGCTCATTGATACCCTTGAAGAAGCAGTACGATCTGCCGTAGCTCGCAAATATGGCGAGACCATGGATATCGAAGTGTCCTTCAACGAGGAACTCGGCGAAATCGAAGTATTCGAATTCAAGATCGTCGTCGAAGATGTCCATGACCCTATCAGTGAAATTTCCCTGGAAGCGGCAACCGCTCATGACCCCAACGCCCAGTTGGATGACGAGATGGGCTTCCCGCTCAAGGTGGAGGACCTGGGACGTATTGCAGCGCAGAGCGCCAAGCAGGTCATCATCCAGCGCATGCGCGATGCCGAGCAGGAAATCATTTACGAAGAATACAAGGACCGCGTGTCCGAAATCGCCAGCGGCATCATTCAGCGTCGCGACCGGACCGGTTGGATCATCAACCTCGGCCGCACGGAAGCCCTGCTGCCCAAGGACGAACAGATTCCCAGAGAACGCTACAAGCGTGGTGATCGCGTCCAGGCCTATATCATAGATGTATTGAAAGAATCCCGTGGCCCGCAGGTCGTCGTGTCCAGGTCCCACCCGGACTACATGATCGAACTGTTCAAGCGCGAGGTTCCCGAGGTGGCAGACGGCACCGTCAAGATCATGGGCGTATCCCGCGATCCCGGTCTGCGTGCCAAAGTGGCTGTCATGTCCCGCGAACGCGACGTCGATCCCGTGGGCGCCTGTGTCGGTATCCGCGGCTCTCGTATTCAAAACGTTGTGCAGGAACTCAAGGGCGAACGTATCGACATCGTTGTCTGGTCCCCGGACATCGCCATGTACGCGCAGCACGCCCTCTCCCCCGCACTCATCTCACGCATTACCGTGGACGAGGAAGAGGAGACTTTGGAAGTGGTTTGCCCCGACGATCAGCTCAGTCTGGCCATTGGCCGCAAGGGCCAGAACGTCAAACTGGCTGCCAAACTTCTTGGCTGGAAGATAGACATCTTCACCAACTCTCGTTACGGAGAACTCAACGCAGAGCGCAAAGGCATGGATCAGGTTGCGGCTGTGGCCGAGATCTCCATGGAGAATTTCTTTGCTGCCGGATACGAATCCATTGATTCCATCATCCAGGCTTCTGATGAAGAACTGCTCTCCATCAAGGACATGACCGAGAGTAAAGTCGGTGATATCCGTGTGGCTATCAACATGCTCGCCCCCGACCTCTTTGAGGCCGACAAGGACGACAGTGAAGAGCCGCAGGAAGCCCCTGTTGATGAAACCGAAACTGCAGATGAAGTTGTTGAAGAAACAGCAGAAACTGTCGAAGAAGAGACTGAAGAATCCGACACTCCCGCCGATGGCGAGGAGTCGAAATAGAAACCGGAGTACAACAAGACATGAGCCGCAAGCATATTGCAGAGCGGATGTGCATTGTCTGCCGCAAGAAGTTCCCCAAAACGGAACTGACGCGGTATGTGCGACCGGATGGCGCCAGTGAAACGGATCAGGAAGGTCCGATTCACGACCCGAAACAAATATGTTCGGGGCGCGGTTTTTACCTATGCGGCCAGACCCAGTGCCGGGAGAGATTCCCGAAAGTGGTCTCGGGCCTGATGAAGAAACGTTGAGAGGTGATTAGATGACGGCAAAGGTTCGGGTAGAAGACTTGGCTGCAGAGCTCAAGCTCAGCAACAAGGAGATCATTCAGCAGCTTCGCGAGATCGGCGTTCAGGCTAAAAGCCAGAAAACCGTCGTGGAAGACGAAGATGTGGAACGCCTCAAGGCGGAGTTAAAGAAAGGCGGAGCTCAACAGAGTGAAGTCCGTCGCGTCGGCGATTCCGGCGTAATCATCAGGCGCAGACGCACCAAATCAAAATCTTCCAGAAAAGAAGAAGCCGCTCCCGCAGTCGAAGAAGAGACTGAGGAAACGGTGGAAGCTGCTGTGGAAGAAAAAGAAGAGCCTTCCGTAGTGGAAGAAGCCACTCCTGCTGAAGAAGTGGTGGAAGAAAAGCCCAAAAAGAAGCCCAGCAAGAAAAAGGCTCCCAAAAAGGCTGAACCACAAGTCAGGATTATCAAACCTGCTGTGGAGGAACCTCCCGTGGAAGAGCCTGTTGAGGTGAAAGCCGAGGTCGTCGAGGCCCCGGTGGAAGAAGCCGTGGTTGAAGAGGCCGCCCCCGAACCCGTGCCTGAAGAGACCAAAGCTGCTTCCGAAGAACTCAAGGAAGAAGCCGCTCCTGTTAAGGAGAAGGCTGTGAAGGCTGAAAAAGAGGCCAAGGCTGCTCCCAAGGAAGAAACCCCTGCACCGGCTGCTGAAAAGAAAGCCGCTGCCAAGGACGAACCCAAAAAGAAAAAGAAAAAGAAAAAAGAGCCTGAAGCTCCTAAAGTCAAAATCATTTCCATGCCTACCGAGGCAGAGGTACAGGCACGTGCTGCAGCAAAAATGCAGCAGCCTGAACGTCGTCCCGGTCGTCCTGGCGGCGGTCGTCCCGGCGGTCCTGGCGGTCGTCCCGGTGGTCCTGGCGGTCGTCCCGGCGGTCCTGGTGGCCGTCCCGGAGGTCCTGGAGGCCGTCCTGGTGGTCGTCCCGGTGGAGGCCCTGGTATGGCCCCTGCTCCGGCACCAGGCATACCTGACGGACGTAGCAAGAAGAAAAAGGGCAAGAAAGACCGTCGTGTCGTAGAATTTGCCACAAGCGGTCGTAAAGATTCCGGTAGCAATCGCTTCAATGACAGCCTTCCTGGTGGCCGTAAAGGACACAAGAAGAAGGGGCGGAACAATCAGCAGCAACAGCCGGTTGAACAGGTGCAAGCCCAGCCGATGAAGGCTGCAAAGCGCAAGATCAAATTTGACGAAACCATTCGTCTGGCCGACATGGCCCACCAGATGGGCATCAAGGCCCAGGATTTGATCAAGGCGTTGTTCGGCATGGGTGTCATGGCGACCATCAACCAGTCCCTGGATCTGGATACGGCCACCCTGCTCGCCAGCGAGTTCGGTTACGAGGTCGAGAACGTCTCCTTCGACGAACAGGATTTCCTGATTCCCACCGAGGCAGACAAAGATGAAGATCTCAAGCCCCGTCCTCCCGTGGTCACCATCATGGGTCACGTTGACCATGGTAAGACCTCCCTGCTGGATGCCATCCGTCTGTCCAATGTGACCGATGGAGAAGCTGGCGGTATCACCCAGCATATAGGTGCCTACCACGTCCAGACACAACGCGGCGAGATCGTGTTCCTGGATACCCCTGGTCACGAAGCATTTACCACCATGCGTATGCGCGGTGCCCAGGTGACGGATATCGTCATCCTCGTGGTCGCTGCCGACGATGGCGTCATGGATCAGACCCGTGAGGCAATCAGCCACTCCAAAGCGGCTGGCGTCCCCATCGTGGTTGCAGTCAACAAAATGGATAAAGAGGGAGCCAATCCCGATAACGTCAAACGCGAACTGGCCGAGTTGGGGCTCTCCCCTGAAGACTGGGGCGGCGACACCATCTTCGCGCATGTTTCAGCCAAGGCAAAAACCGGCCTTGACGAACTGCTCGAAATGGTTCTGCTCCAGGCAGAAGTACTGGAGCTCAAAGCCAACCCGGACAAACCTGCTCGCGGTCATATCGTTGAAGCGCGTCTGGACAAGGGACGTGGCCCCGTGGGCACCATCCTCATTTCCGAAGGTACCATCAATCAGGGCGACAGCTTTGTATCCGGTGTCCACTTCGGTAAAGTCCGCGCCATGTTCAACGACCAGGGCAAGAAACTCAAAACAGCCGGTCCGGCCATGCCCGTGGAAATCCAGGGCTTTGATGGTCTGCCCGAAGCCGGTGACGAACTGTTCGTGGTGGAAGAAGAAAAGATGGCCCGCCGCATCGCTCAATCCCGCGCCATGAAAAAGCGCGAGAAGATTCTGTCTTCCAAGTCCAAGGTCACCCTGGAGTCCTTCCTCGCATCCAAGCCGAACGACGAGGCCCAGACCCTGAACCTGGTCCTCAAGGCCGATGTACAGGGTTCTCTGGAAGCGGTCACCGAAGCACTCAACAAGCTGTCCACCGACGAAATCAAAATCGATGTCGTCCACGGCGGTGCCGGTGCCATCACCGAGTCCGACATCCTTCTGGCCGGCGCATCCGAAGCCATCATTCTCGGCTTCAACGTGCGTCCGAACCTGAAGGTCAAGGAAATCGCCGAGCAGGAAGGTGTCGAAGTCCGCTTCTACGACATCATCTACAAGCTGGTGCAGGAAGTGAAGGACGCCATGAGCGGCATGCTCACACCGGATATCGAAGAAGTGTATCTGGGTCAGGCAGAAGTTCGTCAGACCTTCTCCGTACCCAAGATCGGTGTTATCGCCGGTTGCTTCATCCCGGATGGAAAGATCAAGCGTGGCGCAATGGTTCGCCTGCTTCGCGGTGGCGTTGTCATCTACACAGGCCTTGTCTCCTCGCTCAAGCGCGAGAAGGACGATGCCCGTGAGGTTGCCAAGGGCTACGAATGCGGTATCGGCCTCGAGAAATTCAACGACATCAAGATCGGTGATATTATCGAAGCCTTTGAAACCAAGGAAATCGCCCGCACCATCGATTAAGATAAAAAGTACAAAAATACGGGCGACCCATTGCGCAATGGGCCGCCCGTATTTATTTTATTCATTGGATCATTTATGATAATAGGCGTTTTACACCTCGAATTCAGACTGCACGGCAACCGCTCACTTAAGGACAAGCGTAAGGTTGCTCAAAGTCTGAAACAAAAAATCCGCAACAAATTCAATGTGTCTGTTGCCGAAACCGAGGCCATGGACGTACACGACACATTGGTTCTGGGCATAGTTACCACAGCCAACGAAACCACACGGGTGGAAAGCAGGCTGGCCAAAACACTTGCCATGGTTGAGGCCATATCGCCCGCAGAACTGACCAAGTGTTCTACAGAAATTTTCTCTGACACGGATTAAGGATACAGACCATGAAAGCATCAAGTTCCCGCAGAGCCGTCCGTATGGGCGACCAGATCATGCGCGAAGTAGGCACATTGTTAGTGGAAGAAGCCGCTGACCCGCGCCTCCAGCTCGTCACGCTCAGCGGTGTTCGCATGAACGCCAACCTGCGTATTGCCGAAATTTTTTATACAGTGTCCGGTGACGCAGAACACCGCAAGGAAGTACAAACCGGTCTGGAAAAAGCCTCCGGCTTTCTCCGTTCCCGCCTGGGCCGCACCCTCAAGCTGCAATTCACTCCTGAACTCAGGTTCATTTTCGACGATTTCCTTGAGGATGTGGTCTATGCAAAATCCAGTGACAAGAATTAGCGAGATTCTCCGCGATCAGGATGACTTCCTGATTGTTTCGCATTTCAATCCCGATGGAGACGCCATTGGGTCCATTTGCGCCATGGGACATTTGCTCGCGGCCATGGGCAAACGATTTTCACTCTACAATCAGTCAGGGCTGCCTTCCCGCTACGCCTTTGTGAATCTCCCCGGCCCCATTGAAAAGCAGCTGCCCGAGAGCATGCCCAAATGGACCATCATCATGGACTGCGGAGCTGGAAACCGCATGGGAGAAGCACTGCAGGCTCGCACAGGTGAAACCACAGTCATTAACATTGATCATCACCTGGGCAATGACAACTTCGGCACTGAGAACTGGGTTGATCCAAGTCAACCGGCCGTGGGTAGCATGGTTGCCGAACTTGCCAGAAAACTGCATATCCCCCTGACCGGAGATCTGGCAGAATGCGTATACTTGGCGGTCTCTACTGACACCGGTTTTTTTACCTACGGCAACACCACTCCGGAATCTCTGGAATTGGCTGCCGACATGCTGCGCAATGGACTGGATATCGCGCACATGAACATGGTCATCACCAAGCAGTGGTCCGAAAACCGCATGCGCTTGTGGACCGAGGCCATGGGCAATATCGAACTGCACCATGACAAGCAGGTTGCATCCATTGCCATAACCCAGCAGATGTTCAGCGACACGGGGACGACCCCGGCAGACACTGAAAATCTGATCAATTTCCTGCGCCGATTGAAACCTGTCCGAGTGGCCGCCATACTCCGTGAAGAAGATACGGATCTCTACAAATTCTCTCTGCGCTCCTATGGTGAAGACAATGTTCAGACCATTGCCGCCACTTTTGGTGGCGGCGGTCACCACAACGCTGCCGGCGGCACTATTGCCGCACCTCTTGACGAAGCAAAAGCGATGCTTATTTCTGCAATAGCCGACGCACTGGGAATATCCTGATGGGACGTAGAAAAAAGAAAAGAAGCCCGGAACAACGAGACGGATTACTTATACTCAACAAGCCTTCCGGCCCCACCTCAGCAGCCTGTCTCAACGACATCAAGCATCAACTCAAACAGTTCAAGATCGGCCACGGAGGAACTCTTGATCCCATGGCCGAAGGCGTGCTTCTTGTCCTGCTCGGACACGGGACCAAACTGGCTCCGTATCTCTCCGGCGGGACCAAAACCTACCGAGGCACATTTCGCCTTGGAATCACAACAGATACCCTTGATATTCAAGGAGAAGTTGTTAAAGAAAGTGATGTTTCGGCCTCTGCGGAAGATGTCAAACGTGCAATTTTATATTGGAAAGAGTTGACAGAGCAGGAAGTTCCTGCCTATTCCGCTGCCAAACACGAGGGTAAGCCGTTGTACGCCCTGGCCCGCGAGGGCAAGGAAACTCCGGTCAAAATAAAGCCCATTGTTATTTCTCATGTGGAAGTGCTGGACGTGCAAATGCCGGAAGCGGCATTCAGGGTCAGTTGCTCCGCCGGTACCTATATACGTTCCCTGGTCCACAGCTTGGGGACACGAATAGGGTGCGGCGCGACGCTGACCAGCCTGGTCCGGGAGTCGAGCGAGCCTTTCGGGCTTGATCAGGCTCTTGACCTCATGGACGTTCTGGAGAATCCGGAATCATTTCCGGAAAGGGTCATCCCACTAGCGGATACCCTGCCCCACTGGCCCAGGTTCACGTTGACCGAACCGCTGTCAGGACTCGTGAAAAACGGGGCCTGGCTACCGGTTGTCGACCAACCTGGCGAGCTTTTGGCGGGCGAACTCGGCGATCAGGCCATGCTGCTTGATCCCGAAGGCACCCCTCTGGCTCTGGTGGAAGCGAAACTCCAGAATGGAACGCCTAAATGGGCTATCCTTCGCGGTCTCTGGAATCAGGACTGATACGCTTTAGGCTGCATGAAAAGCAAAAATATACTAGCAACATCCAACTAGGAGGATATCGCTGTGGTTATGACTGCTGAACAAAAGCAACAGATTATTGACGAGTACAAAACCTGCGAAGGTGACACCGGGTCTCCCGAGGTTCAGGTTGCGCTGCTGACCGCACGCATCAAGTACCTGGCTGACCACTTCAAGTCCCATAAAAAGGACCACCACTCCCGCACCGGCCTGCTGAAAATGGTTGGCCAGCGCAGAAAGCTCCTCAAGTACCTTGCCAACAAGGACATCCAGCGCTATCGCGACCTTATCGGCCGCCTTGGTCTGCGCAAGTAGTTCTTTGAAGAATTAGTGTTCGGGGGAGGGTCAAACCTCCCCCGCCTGTTTTACACTTCCTGCGACGGAGCCGTCTTCTCGACTCCTCGCCCCTCGCGGTTTTAGCTTAGTTGGCTGCGGAAGGTGTTCTTGAGGCATGTCTCAAGAGTCCCTCCCCAAGCCGGCTAACCCTATTCAGAGGGAATACGCAGGAAGTGGTCCATCTATTACCTTATAAGGTAGGAAATCACTTATGACGATGATTCCTTTTGATGCCACAAGCCTGTCCGCTACGGTCGGCGGCATCGACATCACCATCGAAACCGGCAAATACGCCCGCCAGGCCTCTGGCGCGGTTACCATTTCGTCCGGCAACACCACTGTTCTGGTCACAGCCGTGACCCAGCCCCTGGCCATTGACCGCGGCTTCTTCCCGCTGACCTGCAACTACCAGGAAATGGCCTATGCAGCCGGTCGCGTACCGGGCAACTACTTCCGTCGTGAAGGCCGCCCGTCCGAGCGCGAGACTCTGATCTCCCGTCTCATCGACCGCCCCATCCGCCCCCTGTTCGCCGACGGCTTTGCCGACGAAGTACAGATCATTGCCACGGTCCTGTCCGCTGACAAACACGTCAACCCGGACGTTCTGGCACTGACCGGCGCATCCGCTGCCTGCCACATCTCCAAGATGCCGTTCCTCGGCCCCATCGTGGGTGCTCGCGTCGGTTACGTGAACAACGAATTCGTTCTGTACCCGACCTACAAGGGCATGGAAGAAGAGTCTTCCCTGAACCTCGTTTTCGCAGCAACCCGCGAAGCCATGGTTATGGTTGAAGGCGGCGGCGACTTCGTCTCAGAAGATCTGGTTGCTGACGCACTGGCCTGGGGCCATGAGCAGGTCGCACCGCTGTTCGATCTGCAGGACGAACTCCGCGAAAAGGTCGGCGTTGCCAAACTGGAAGTTGAAGCTCCCGAGAAGGACGAAGAACTCGTTGCCTTCCTCGGCGACTTCATCACCGAAGATATCAAGGCTGCCGTTATCACCCCTGAGAAGCTGGTCCGCTACGCTGCCAAGGATGCTGCCAAGGAAAAAGCCAAAGCCGCTGTTGCCGAAAAGTTCCCCGAGGACGAGGCAAAGCTCAAGGCTGTCGGCAATATCGTTGGCGACATCACCAAAAAGCTCGTTCGTGAGCGCATCGTGAACGAAGGTCTGCGCATCGACGGTCGTGACACCACCACCGTTCGTCCGCTGTCCATCGAGACTGGCCTGCTGGCTCAGACACACGGCTCCGTCCTCTTCCGCCGCGGCGAGACCTCTGCCCTGGCTGTCGCCACGCTGGGTTCCACCCGTGACGAACAGCGTTACGACTCCCTGCTCGGCGACGCTACAAAGCGTTTCATGCTGCATTACAACTTCCCGCCGTACTGCGTCGGTGAAGCCCGTATGCTGCGTGGTACCTCCCGCCGCGAAGTCGGCCATGGCGCACTGGCTGAACGCGCTCTCACCCCGGTTCTGCCGAACCAGGATGACTTCCCGTTCACCATCCGCGTTGTCTCCGAGATCATGGAGTCCAACGGCTCCTCTTCCATGGCATCCGTCTGCGGCGCCACCCTGTCCCTGATGGACGCAGGTGTTCCCATTTCCGAGCCGGTCGCCGGTATCGCCATGGGCTTGTGCAAGGAAGACGATCAGTTCTTCGTACTCACCGACATCCTCGGTGACGAAGACGCTCTGGGCGATATGGACTTCAAGGTCGCCGGTACCAAGGACGGCATCACCGCTATCCAAATGGACATCAAGATCGCCGGTATCCCCCAGGAAGTCCTCAAAAAGGCTCTCCACCAGGCCAAGGAAGCGCGTCTGCACATCCTCGGCCACATGAACGATGTCCTCGCGGCTCCCCGCCCGGAACTGTCCAAGCTGGCTCCGCAGATGGATATCGTTCATATCGATCCCGAAAAGATTCGCTCGGTCATCGGACCCGGCGGCAAGAATATCAAGGCCATCACAGCCGAAACCGAAGCCAACATCGACATCGAGGATTCCGGCAAGATTTCCATCTTCGCTCCGACCCTCGAATCCATGGAAAAGGCCAAGGAAATGGTCCTCTACTACGACCAGAAAGCCGAGCCCGGCAAGAACTACCTCGGCGTTGTTCGCAAGATTCTGGAAGTCGGCGCACTTGTCGAAATCCTGCCTGGCATGGAAGGCATGCTGCACATCTCCCAGCTCGACTTCGAGCGTGTGGAACGTGTCGAAGACGTGGTCCAGCTCGGTCAGGAAGTCTGGGTCAAGTGCATCTCCCTGGAACCCGGCGGACGTATCCGTCTGTCCCGCAAGGCATGGCTGATGGAAGAAGCCGGACAGGAAGTAAACCTGGAAGACTTCAAGCGCCCTGCCCCCCGCAGTGGAGGACGCGACAACCGTGGTGGCGGACGTCGTGACAACCGTGGTGGTCCTCGCGGACGCCGCTAGTCCCACATAGACACACTAACAACCGCCCGGTTCGGCATCAGCTGAACCGGGCGGTTTTCTTTTGTTTCATCTCCATAAAGAGAACGCTCTGACGCATGGACAGCCACTACGATCACTTGGTAGTATTCCCTATAGTGAGGAAATAACCATGGCTGAGATGATCATTTATGGAAGCCGACCTGCCCGCACACAAAACGAGCTCTTGAAGCCCACCCCGAAGCGGTCTTTGTGGATATACTCGCTTCACAAGCCAACATGGATGCCATGCTGAAACATTCTGACGGGGTAAAGACAATCCCGGTCATTGTAGAAAACGGCAAGGCGACCGTCGGATTCAAGAGGGGCTGTTGAGGAATCTGATTTGCGACAGGCTGTCGCATGACAAAAAAAATCACCCTGATCAGGGTGACCTTTTACTACATTTCAATAATAATCAACTCACCAGCACGCCAGCATACCCGACCACCTGATCAAAATCGCCGGAAACTTCACCAGATGTGGCGTAGGCCACGAGTTCACCTTTTTCCGCTCCCATCTCCAGGGCCGCATACAGCCCGACAGTCATGGGCAACACACCGCACATGGAAATATCGTGCCCTCGAACCGTATTGTACAATCGCTCAG
Organism: Pseudodesulfovibrio sediminis; assembly: GCF_020886695.1. NCBI lineage: Bacteria > Pseudomonadati > Thermodesulfobacteriota > Desulfovibrionia > Desulfovibrionales > Desulfovibrionaceae > Pseudodesulfovibrio > Pseudodesulfovibrio sediminis. Next base: position 38,176 of record NZ_AP024485.1, on the reverse strand, counting down.
GGTCAAGATTGACCGCTGCGTCCAACGCCAGGGAATCCATCTTTTTGGCATCATCGTGGCTGATATAGTGACTCATGTCGGAACTAATCACCAATGAAACCGGACGATCCAATGACGCGAGAGTCTGTCCGAGAGCCTGACCAACCTGTTTGAGAACAGGTAATGAAGGCATGGACACGGAAAGAGGCACAATGGTGGAAGCCGGAGCCAGTTGACGCAAAAACGGCAGAATGACTTCAAGAGAATGTTCGCCAACATGCGCCGCCGTATCGGCCACGATATTGGGGTCGGATTCCAAAAGGAGCTTTGCCAGTTGCGTATCTATGGGCAGAAATCCGCCGGGGATATGCCAGCGCCCCTCTTCCCACAGCGAAAACCGCTCGCCGCGTCCGGTATGATTGGGACCGATAAGTACGACAGTATCGGCAAGATTGGCCATACCAAACGTCTTGCCGCAGACCGCTCCCGAAAAGACATAGCCTGCGTGCGGCACCATGGCGAGGAGCGTTATCTCCTGCGATTGTTCCCCGCCAAGGGCGAGATAGCCATCGACCATGGCGTTGAGTTTGTCTGGATCTGCGTCGTAAAATCGACCGGCTACAATGGGTTGTCTATCCATGACTCCCCCTGAGAGTTCGGAGTTTAACCTGGATTCGGTGCGTACTCTGATGCCTGTTGCTCAAGTTCGTAGGTTTCCAGAGCCGACTTGGCGAGCTGAGCCTGAAGGGATTCCGGCTTCTTCTCGATGATATCGGAGAGCAGTTGTTTCCACTCTTCCATGGCACCGGCCTTGCGATAGATACGTGCGAGCTTGAAACGGGTGGAAGCCCACTCCGGATTATCCACCTCAATATACTTATCATACTCCTTGGCCCATTTCAGCGCCTCATCGTAGCGCCCGGAACGCTCGGTGGCGTAGATGGACATCAAGACAGTATCCTTGATTTTTTCCGGGTCACCCTTGGTCTGGAGCAGAAGGGCCAACGCCTCCTGCGAATAGACGAACACCCGGCGTAGATCCTGCCGTTCCATGGCATCCTTGGCCATATAATACATGGCATAGGCACGGAAGGCCGGGTCAACACTTTGGTCCTTGGCCAGCTCTGCCCACATGGGCACGGCCTGAAGGGAGTCGCCGAGGTTCTGCAGGGACATGGCGCGGGCATAATCAAGCTGCCGCTGCTGTGCGGGGGCGAGCTTCCAATGTTTCTTGGTCATGGCCACAAGGTCGGCAATATCCTTCCAGGCAAGCTGATCAAGATAGATGTTCACAGCCAGCCCGAGAGCCTTGTCAGACACGCCTGGCAGTTGCTTTTCCGTCAGATATGGCTTGAGAAGCGCAAGCGCTTTCTCCGGTTGACCAACCTTCCAGTAACTCGTTGCAATGGCGAGCTTGGTCTTGTCGTCAACCTTGGACCCTTCCTTGCCGATGAAATCGTATGTTTCCCAATACCGGACAACGCGCCCATATCGCTCTTCACCGATCATGCCGGGAACCGCCTGGGCAAAGACGGAATCACCCAAGGCCTTGGCCTTGTCGAGCAAGGGACTATCCGGATAGTTTTCAATGAAGTCCTGCGCCGCTGTCAGGGCCTCGGGGTACTTCTTGTTGAAGGCATACCACATGGCCAGTTTCAACTGGGCGATCGGGGCAAGCGGACTGTCAGGATGCTTGGAAACGATCTCCGAATACACTTTTTGCGGATTGAGATTGTAGGGACGGTCAAAGATGTCCACCATTTCATGCATGGCCGGTTCATCGTAGATCCCCTCTTCAGCCAGACGCATCTTGGCAATGAGCGCCCCTTCCTGATCAGGATAATTGCTGACAACCTTTTCGTAGATCTGTTTGGCAGGCTGTTTCTGCCCTTTCCGGATGTAAATATCACCGATCCGCGCCAGCACAATATCCGCATCGTCATTTTCAGGATTGAGGTTGTAGTAGGTGAAATAGTGATCCTTGGCTGCATCCCACTTCTTGAGCTTCATCTCAATACTGCCTGCAAGCTCCAGAAACTTCATGTTCTCCATGTAATAATCCGGCCACCGCTTGTCGATGTAGTCCACAATCTGGAAGGCCTGATCCAGGAAACCCGTCCTGTTCAGAGAATCGGCGAGATAGAATGACGCCTGTTTGACGAGCTGATGTTCAGGGTAGGTCTGAATAAGATACTGGAACTGATCCGCTGCTTTTTTAAAGTCACCTTTCTTATAGAAATATTCACCCCAGTAATAGCTGATGGACGGGATATTTTCGTCGTCCGGGTACTTTTCCTGAAGAATCTTGAAATAGGCGCGCGCCTCGGGAAAGTTGCCCACCTGCAGATTCAGCAGACCAAGATTCAGCAATGCCCTCGGCACTCTGGTCGATTGCAGGTCCGCATTCATTGCCTCGATGTATGCCTGCGCGATATCGTCGAAATTTCCGTCAAGGTCTGTACTGAAAATCTGCTTCTTGATGTCAGCTATCGCGAACAAAGCCTCTTCGCGCACATCATCAGGTACGGTGGGCTGCTTCAAAACATCTTCATATAACGGCAAGGCTTCTTCCAAAGAACCATTGAACATGAGCGATTGCGCCTCATACAACTTGTTCCTGAGTTCCTCTTCCCGCTCTGCCGCAAGCTCAACCGGGGTCTTTTGCTTTTCAACCTGCGCACCTTCTTCATAAGGTGCAGCGGCTTCATCCCCTTCTGTGGTTTGCGGCTCTTCAGCCGCCTCTCTGGCTGCTTTCTGGGCAGCAGCAATCTGTGCAGCCTCGTCAGCCACTTCTTGATCCACGACCGGGGCAGCTACGGGAGCGGGGGCAGACGCACCCTCTTCGGCCACCTCCGTCTCATTGGGCGGAGGAGCAACGGCTCCACTGACCTGCCCCTGGCCCGTGGGGAGCTCTTCCGAAGGCGGCGGCGCAACAACACCGCCGACCTGCCCCTGACCGGACATTTCAGCCGGAGGCGGCGACACAGAACTACTCACACTACCGGCACCAGAAACCGATTCCGGAGGAGCGACCGCCCCTCCAGCCTGTCCTTGGCCGGAAACTTCATTCGGGGGCGGAGCAACAGCGCCTCCCACCTGATTCGGACGCGTTTCGTCCTGTTGCTGTCCAGACGGGACAACCGAAGCACTCCCTCCGCCGTCACCAGCCAACTCGGCAAACTTTACCTGCTCAGCCGTTTTATCCACAGCCTTGAAGCGCAGCTCGCTCGCCGGAGGATAATCGCCCGTTTCCACTTCATGGGGAACAACAGGCGCCTGCGGTGAAGCCTCGGCTTCTGCGGGAGGCTCCACTTCTTCACGAACAGAATAGGGGACGGCAAAAAATGGTTTATGGTCAGTTTTCTGCGGCTCAGGAGGCAAATCATCTTCGCCTTGAGGGGCCGCTCCCTGCTGAGGAGCAGCCGATGAGGTCTCCGGCGTGACCGCATTCAAAGCCTGGGCGACCTCGGCAGCTTTTGGGATGGCGGAGTCAGGTTCAGGGGCCGGGGCAACAGGTGTTTGCGCCTTGGCTTTGGGTTTTGGAGATGTTTTGCCAACAGGTTTAGTCGCTGCTTTCGGCTTGGGCGCGGGCTTGGGTTTGGGCGCAGCTGACGCGGGTTTCCAACGAGCACCCACAGGGTCACGGAACAGTTGCAATAAAAATTCAGATTTTCCCGGGACCGGCAGACGCATATACCCGAAAGCATTGGTTCGAGTGGTAAGACGGATGGTATTTCCCTCTACCGAGATGGATTTGACCAGCTTGCCCGGAAAATCTTTGACAGTGGGCTTCGGCTCAGAATCCCAGACCCCGTCGGGAAGTGTAACCACGAGCTCCTCGGCACCACGGCGAGCCACGGATGCATCAACCAACTTACCGGAATCAAAAGCGAATGTCAGCTTATCAGAGTCCCCTTGCGACTTGAAATTCACGCGCAGAGCCTTGGCAGGACTGACGAATATCAATCCAACAAGGAGGGCCGTTATCAGGGGCCAAGGTATCTTTTTTACGCTTTTCACTGTCACGCCAGTCACTTATGCAAATGTCATGCAATCCAGTACGTGTTTTCCTGCTCTGACTCTCTGGTATTACAACAAATTTCTTTTTTTCAATTTCTCTATGAGTGTGGTCCGCTTGATGCCGACCAACTCCGCGGCCTTATTCTTGACACCGTCTGCCATTTCCAGAGCCTCACCCAGTAGACGCCCTTCGATATCCTCCAGAAACTCTTTGAGTTTCATATCCTTGTCCTTCATATCCCTGAGCGTAGGCCAGACAAACCCGGCAGGACGCATGGGCTGAACCTCTTCAACCTTCTTGAGCGGTGTCTCGCCTATATCATCGAAAATCTTTTGTGGCAGATCTTCGGGCAGCACTTCGTTGCCGTCACACAGAATGGAGAGCCGCTCCATGAAATTCTCAAGCTCACGGACATTGCCGGGCCAGGAATAGGTCAGCAGCATCTCCTTGGCCTTATCGCTTAGTTTGAGGTGTTTCCTTTCCTTGCTGGCACAATGTCCGCACAGAAAATATTCAGCCAGCAGGAGGATGTCGTTCCCTCTTTTGCGCAGGGGCGGAAGCTGCAAAGGGATGACATTGAGGCGATAGAACAGGTCTTCGCGAAAACGCCCCGCAACCACTTCGTCTTCAAGATCACGGTTGGTCGCCGCCACCACGCGCACATCCACTTTTTTGATGGAAGTGCCGCCCACCCTTTCGATTTCCTTTTCCTGAAGTGCCCGGAGAATCTTGACCTGCAACGACAGATCCATTTCGCCGATTTCATCCAGAAAGAGCGTGCCCCCATCCGCCAGTTCAAACCGCCCCGGCCGGGAGCGAATGGCATGAGTGAAGGCCCCCTTCTCATGGCCGAAAAGTTCGGACTCAAGCAGTTCTCTGGGGATAGCCCCGCAGTTGATAGGAATGAAAGGCTGGTTTCGACGGATGCTGTTTCGATGCAGCGCCCTCACCAACAACTCCTTGCCGGTACCGGATTCACCAGTGACCAACACGGTACTGTCAGTGGGAGCGACTTTTTTTAGAACCTTGAACACCTCGGCAAGAACAGGACTGTCACCAATTATGCCGTCCAGGTTGAGCGTCATTTGTCCTCCACTATCACATGGATATGCAGTGAGCGGGAACCCCATCCCGCGACTATTTCTTTAACATATATATTCTCTGTCAATATTATGACGGCGTGTCAACGACAGAATTCACCTTTTTATATAAATACTCTAGAAAATAAAAGAATCAGAATCCATTGAACACACAATAAGAAAAGCCCGACATCGCTGCCGGGCCTCGTTTGATGCTGTGATAGGCAATCAACTGCGTTTGATGATTTCCTTTGCAGGGATGATGGCCGTTGCCGCTGCACCGACTATATTCCCTGCCACACCGGGTCCATCTCCGGCTACGAACAACCCTTCAACCCTGGTTTCCAGATGTTCACGGGTATCCACCTGTGTGGCGAAAAACTTGATCTCCGGGGCGTAGAGCAACGTTTCATCATTGGACACGCCGGGGACCACGTTGTTGAGTTGCTCCAAACCATCCATGAGGTTGGTCAGGATGCGCTCGGGCAAGGCCATGGCGATGTCTCCGGGGACCACATTTTTCATGGTCGGCTCGATATATCCATTGCCGATACGATCCCAGGTTGACCGCCGTCCGCGCCGGAGGTCGCCAAATCGCTGCAGGATGGGCTTGCCGCCGCCGATCAGCGTGGCCAGCCGCCCTATGGATTCGCCATATGCCTGATTGTCTTCTACCGGATCGGTCAGCACAACCTTGGACAGGAAAGCAAAGTTGGTATTTTCAGACTTCGTGTGCATGAGCGCATGGCCGTTGACGCAGACGAAATCCTGATAGTTTTCCAGCGCCACAAATCCACCGTAATTGGTGCAGAACGTGCGGGTCTGATCATCATATTTATTGGTCCGCACAAAGAATGTCGGATCGTAGATCACTGAACACAGATCCTGCATGATCTCGTTGTGCACTTCCACACGCACACCAACCTCGATACCTCGTTGAGAGACATCGATGCCGTGCTTCTTGACCACACTGCTGACCCACTCCGCACCGACACGGCCCGGAGCCAGGATGACGTTTTTGGCCTTGTATTCATGACGGGAGGTGATCACGCCCGTCACCTTGCCCTTGTCCACCACCACATCCTTGACAGTTTCACTGGTGCGGAAGGTGACTCCCTGCTCCTGGATGTACTCAGCCATGGCGGCAATATGTCCCGGCAGGTTATCGCTGCCCAAATGCTTCTGCTTGATGACCAGCAGGTCGATGCCGTGCTTGCGGGCGGCCTTGCGGATATCCTTGGCCTTGTCCATGTCAGTGGGAAAGACCTTGCCGTCCATGCCGAATCGATTGAATATTTCCTCAGTTTCATCAATCAGTGCGAGGGACTCGTTCACTCCGAGAAACTGCGTCAGGTCAGTCTTGCCGAGTTTGTGGATAAAGTTGAGCTTGCCGTCAGAGAACAGCCCTGCACCACCTACGCCGCACAGGATATTGCACGGACGGCACTTGATGCATTCCTGATCACCGGACAACGGACAATCCCGTTTCAGGGGCCGTTTGCCCTTGTCGATGAGCAACACATCCAGATCGGAGTGTTCCCCCAGATAATATGCGGCAAACAGTCCGGCAGGACCACCACCAACAATAATGACATCGTAGTCAGTCTTCACAGTCTTCGCGTTCATAGATTCCTCTCAATTAATCACAAGTATGGCCCGCACAATGGCATTCCCAGAAAAAGAGAACGCGCGTAGACGGGCCATGATAGACCGTAAGACAGGAAAGATCAGCCTGTCAAGCGAGAGGATCAGGCGATCATATTGAGCAGATGCCCTGTCATTTCCTCGGAAGCACGAATGAAAGTGGTGTTGGCGGAAAAAGCGCGGCCGGTCTGTATCATGTCCACCATCTCCCGCCCGATGTCGGTGTTGGACATCTCCACGCCATTGATCATCGGCCCGGGATTGGTGGATTCCCGAATGGCAGCCACCCGCACCCCCTGATCGCCGGGCCCGGATTCGAGCACGACTGAACTGGACCGAAATTCTTCGGTATTCACATTGGCAATATTATTGGCCGAGACCTGTTGAGTGGTCCCCAGAGCGGATAAAGCGGAAAGGTTGGTATCGGACATGAAAAATGACTCCCTTCGAGCAACAGGGAAGCAGCCTGAATGCCTAATATACGCTTTTTGAACGACGAACGCAATCAGCCCTAGTATAGCATGGTCCCCTGCCAGGCCAGGATAAACCCGCCTCGGCCACCGAACAACTGTGTTGTCAGTGTTTTCAATTCCCTGGAGATATCCCGGTCCGCACTGATCATGAACGAGATGTTCTTCTGTGGCACGACTGCATCACCTTCAAGTGCGCCGCCGCGGGTGGCGCCTATCTCGGTAAAACCACCCGCCAGTTTGATCACTTCCTTTTCAAAAGCCAGCACCGCGTCCCTGGAGTCTGAACCGTCCGGCAACACGGAATCCACCACAACGAAATGGATATACGAAGGCACCGGTTCAGCCGAGAAAGCTCCGGTTGCGAACAAAGAAAAAACAAACAGGACCATGAAAGGAATCAGACGTTTCATGTGTATCTCCTTGGTATTGGACGTGCGGTTAGCCATCCGTGCTTTCAATGGCCGCAAAGGCGGAATGATTGTGGATGGACTCGAAACTCTCCACTTCAACCTTGAACCAGTGAATCTGGGGATGATCCTCGAGTCCCTTGGCCGCCTCCCGCACAACATCTTCAACGAACATGGGATTGGCAAACGCGGCCTCAGTGACGAATTTTTCGTCCTCCCTCTTGAGCAGGGAAAAAACTGAGCACGATCCGGCACGCTCACCTATCTCGATCAGATCTTCCAACCAGACAAACCCGTCAAATCGGGTACGGATACGGACCTCGGCCCGTTGCGAGTGCGCACCTTCGTCGGAAATCGCCTTGGAGCAGGGACACACCGTCATCACTGGCACATCAGCACCCAAAGTGAAGGTCAGCTTGCCATCCTTCAATTCGCCATCCACACGACAGGTGTAATCCATGAGGCCACTGGCACCGGACATGGGGGATTTGCGACGCAGAAAATATGGAAACACGAACCGGACATGCGCACTGCATGCCTGAAGTCGAACCACGATGTCGTCGAGCAGTGTACGAAACGAATTGTAATCGAGATCACCCGACCAATCCTCCAGCGCTTCCACGAACCGACTCATATGCGTTCCCTTGAACTCGGCAGGCAAGTCCACGGAAAGAGAAACCTCGGCCACAGTGTGCTGCGTCCCTGACTCACGGTCACGGACGATCATGGGCACACGAAGCCCTTTCACCCCCACACGATCAATGGGCATGGCGATGTTTGCCTGCCCTTTCTGAACATCTTCCATCTAAATCAAGTCCTTGCCTGTTGTTGTCAAAGCCAGGTTGCCGTGCTTGACGCCCTTGGTTGAAATGAGTTTCTGCCCCAGCTCCTTGATCACATCAGCATCCCCTTTGAGGACGATCACTTCCAGGCAGTTGTGATGATCCAGATGGACATGCAGCGTTGATTGAATGACATGATGCGCATCGTGCTGAATTTCGGTCAGACGCTGAGAAAGACCGGATTTATGATGATCATATACCAGGGTCAGGGTTCCGGCCAGATCGCCTTCCGCCTGTTCCCACTCACGCTGAACCAAGGTGTTTCGAATAAGGTCACGAATGGCCTCGGAACGCGTCTGATAGCTACGCTCTTCACACAACTGATCAAACTTGATCAACAAGTCGGAATCAAGCGACACACCGAAACGAATAGTCTTGCCCATCTTTTCCTCCAATCAGGATATCCGGATTTCCCAGAGATTCACTGTTGCATTCTGGCCGCACAGAGCGACCTTTTCCACCGTCAGTTTCTCTGCCTCAAAGCCCTGCTCCCGCAGTTCGTCCCAGACAGGCCGGGACACGGTGCGCACCGGCTCGCCGATCCAGATCTTCCCGCCAGGCGCAAGGGCATGGCGAAAGAGCCGGATCAACGGATCGAAAAATCGTTTTTCATACAAAACGTCCCCGCCCCAGATAAAGTCGAAGCTCCCCTGCTTCACGGCTGGCTGGCGCCAGTCCATGAGCATCCACAGCGGTTGCGGGACAGCATTGAGTTCAGCATTGTGGCGGGCGAAACGAACGGCGGGCCACTCATAATCAAAGGCCACCACACGGGCACCGATGGAACTGGCGATCATGCCGGTCAACCCGAGGCCGCAGCCGAGATCAAGACAGGGCCGCCCCTTTAGCGCTTTCGCCTGACGCAGTATATGCCGGCCAAGCAGCACGCTGGCAGGCCAGACCTCGGCCCAGTACGGCAACCGCTCGTCATCACCGAGGTCGTCACCGTCCATGGCGTCCCACAAAGCCTCCATGTCGGCGGCTCGATCAAGCAGCCAGACATGCCCTTCAACCTCAACCTCCACTCTGGAGCCGGGGTCGAGAGCGGTGCATGTATCCACCATATCCATTTCTTTCGATACTGTACTCATAAGCGGACACCAGACTACAACCCGGCAGTGTTATCGTCAACCACATTCGTAATACACATTACATAATCATCTCCTTCATCGTGAAACCGCCCTCAATTTGTGCAACTTGATAACCATTTGATATTAATTAATTTTAAATAAACACACTATTTCTGTCGTCATATTTTTGGCGTTTTAAGCACACCAACCTTCCAACAAAAATAATAATGGAGAAAGCGTCATTTTTTTTACTATTTTCAAGGTATAAATCACATGCTAAAGAATCCTGATCAACCCGTGCACAGAAGCCAATTTTTCCAAAAGGAGATAAATATGATTCCCGAAGATCTGCTCTACTCGAAGTCTCATGAATGGGTCATGGTTGAAGGCGACATTGCCACTGTCGGCATCACCCATTTTGCTCAGGAACAGCTGGGCGACATGACATTCATCGAACTGCCCGAAGTAGGCGACACCTTTGAAGCCGGTTCCGAAATGGGTTCTGTTGAATCCGTCAAGGCCGCCAGTGAAATCTATGCCCCGGTGACCGGCGAAATAGTCGAGGTCAATGAGGCGCTGGAAGACGCTCCCGAGATGGTCAACGAAGAGCCATACGGCGACGGTTGGATGCTCAAGTTCAAGATCAAGGGCGAGCCTGAAGGGCTACTGGACGCCGAAGCATATACTGCTGTCGTAGAATCCGAAGCCCACTAAGCACGATCGCAAGGGCCGGGGCACACATGTCTCGGCCTTTTTCTTTATACAATATAACCAGCAGGTTTTATCATGCCGTATGTACCACATACTGAGGATGAAGTCCGCGAGATGCTCGCCACCATCGGCGTGGATTCCGTGGAAGCCCTCTTTGCAGAAATCACTGAAGACATGCGCCCCCAGAGCTTCGAACTCCCCGAGGGACTCTCCGAGATGGAAGTGCTCACCAAACTCGAAGCCATGGCCAACAAGAACGCAACGGATCGCGTCAGCTTTCTGGGTGCCGGATTCTATGACCACTATATCCCGGCGGCGGTTGACGCGCTGACCATGCGCGGCGAGTTTTACACTGCCTATACTCCATACCAGCCCGAAGCATCCCAGGGCACCCTCCAGGCGATCTTCGAATACCAAACCGCTGTAACCCGCCTGCTCGGCATGGAATGCTCCAACGCGTCCGTATACGATGGCGGCACCGCCCTGTATGAAGCCCTGATGATGGCCGTGCGCAAGACCAAGCGCCGTAAAGTCATTGTTTCCGAGGCGTTGAATCCGATCTACCGGACCATGCTGGAATCCTACACGTCCAACCTCGATATCGAATTCGTTACCATACCGCACAAAAACGGCATGACCGACATCGATGGGTTGATGGCCGCCATTGACGACTCCACCGCCGCGCTGCTGGTGCAGAACCCGAACTTCTTTGGCTCCATCAATGATTTCACCGCACTGTTTGCCGCGGCCAAAGAGAAAAAGGCCGTGTCCATCATCTCCAGCTATCCGGTCTTGCAGACCCTGCTCAAGACACCGGGCGCCATGGGCGCGGATATCGCTGTTGCTGAAGGCCAGTCACTGGGCCTGCCGCTCTCCTTTGGTGGCCCGTATCTCGGCATCATGACCTGCACCAAGAAGATGGTCCGCCAGATGCCCGGTCGCATTGTCGGACGCACCGAGGATTCCAAAGGCCGCACCGGCTACGTCCTCACGCTCCAGGCCCGCGAGCAGCATATTCGCCGCCAGAAGGCCACGTCCAACATCTGCTCGAATCAGTCCCTGTGCGCCCTGCGCGCATTGGTGCACATGTGCGCTCTGGGTGAGCTCGGCATGAAACGCGCCGCGCGAGTCTCCATCGAACGCGCCCACATCTGCGCCGAACGCCTTACCGCAATAGAAGGCGTGGAAATGTTGACCTCTGGCCCCTTTGGCAACGAGTTCGCCATCAAGCTGCCTGTGAACACATTCGATGTCATCGCCAAGCTGACAGCCCGCGGCTATGTTCCCGGCTTCCCGCTGGGCAAATACTACGACGATCTGGAAGACGGACTGCTCGTGGCGTGTACGGAAAAGACCAGTGAAGAACAGATCGGCATCTTTGCCGAAATGCTGAGAGGTGCCCTCAAATGAAAACCATATTCGAAACATCCGTAGCCGGACGCGAGGGTTGCTGGCCCTGCGAAGGCATGGCCGAGGAAGCATACATCCCCTCCGAACTGCTGCGCGACGGCGACATAGGACTCCCTTCCGCCAGTGAGCTGGACGTGGTTCGCCACTTCACCAAGCTCTCCCAGCGCAATTTCGGCGTGGACGGCAATTTCTATCCTCTGGGGTCTTGTACCATGAAGTACAACCCCAAGTTCACCGAAACCGTGGCCGCCATGCCCGGCTTCACCCGTCTCCACCCTGTGCTGCCGCAGCTTCAGGGCGCCGGAGGTCTGTGCCAGGGTGCGCTTGAGGTCATGTACGAGACCGAGAACCTGCTGACCGAAATCACCGGCATGGCCGCCTACACCATGCACCCCATGGCAGGCGCCCACGGCGAACTGACCGGTGTCATGCTCATGGCCGCCTACCACAAGGACAAGGGCAACAAGAAGACCAAGATCATCGTACCCGACTCCGCGCACGGAACCAACCCGGCCTCCGCTGCCATTGCAGGGTATGACGTTGTCTCCATCGAATCCGTGGACGGCATCATCAGCCCGTCGGCTCTGGCCGAAGTGCTGGACGACGAGGTCGCCGGCATGATGATGACCTGCCCCAACACCCTCGGCCTGTTTGAAAAGAACCTGCCCGAGATCGTCAAGATGCTCCGCAAGGTCGACGCACTCCTGTACTACGATGGCGCGAACCTGAACGCCATCATGGGCAAGATGCGCGTGGGGGATGTAGGCTTCGACGTCGTACACCTGAACCTGCACAAGACCTTTGCCACCCCGCACGGTGGCGGCGGTCCCGGCTCCGGCCCGGTCGGCGTTTCCGAGCGTCTGGTGGACTACCTGCCCATCTCCCGCGTGGCGAAACAGGAGGACGGCCAGTTCTTCCTTGATTACAACTACCCGAAATCCATCGGCTATGTAGCCCCGTTCTATGGCAACTTCGGCGTCTACCTCAAGGCATACGCCTACATGCTCCGCCTGGGCGGTGTGGGCCTGACCCGCGCCACCGAGAACGCGGTCCTGTCCGCCAACTACATGCGCAAGCGTCTGGCCGACCACTTCGAAATTCCCTACAACCGCATCTGCATGCACGAGTTCGTTGCCAGCGCTTCCAAACAGGCCAAGAATGGCGTTCGCGCCCTGGACATCGGCAAGGCGCTCCTCGACAAGGGGCACCACGCTCCCACGGTCTACTTCCCGCTTATCGTGCCGGAATCGATCATGGTCGAACCGACCGAGACCGAGAACAAGGAGACGCTGGACCAATTCATTGATGATCTCATCGAGATCGCGGAACTGGCCGAGTCCAATCCTGCACTCATCCAGGCCGCTCCGGTCACCCTGCCTGTGACCCGACTGGACGAAACCAAGGCCGCTCGCGCCATGGAGCTCACAGATGACTTATGATCTCGTTGTAATTGGAGCAGGCCCCGGCGGGTTTGACTGCGCGGTTGAAGCTGCTCATTACGGCCTCAAGGTCGCGTTGGTGGAAAAAGACGTACTGGGCGGCACCTGCCTCAATCGCGGATGCATTCCCACCAAACTCTGGCTTGGCGCCACTTCCGCCATCGAGGAGTTGCACAACCAAGCCAAGGTCAAAGTGGCGTCCGGCGAGGTCGTCGTCGACTTCACCGCCCTGCAGGCTCGCGTGCAAAAGCACCTGACCGGCACCCGCAAGGCCATGGCCATGCAGCTCAAGAAACTCGGCATTGACCTTGTCGAAGGGCTGGGTTCACTGGGTGAAACAGGTGTTGTCTCCGTGGAAACATCCGATGGCGAACAGCAGCTTGCATACAAGAAGCTGGTCATCGCAACCGGCTCCAAGCCGACCTTCTTCCCCGGCATCGAACCTGACGGCGACTGTGTGCTTGATTCAGACATGTTTCTCAATCAGGAAGCCATGCCCGAGTCGCTCATTATCGTGGGCGCGGGATTCATCGGTCTTGAGATGGCACAGGTCGCCCACCGCTTCGGTGCGAAGATCACCGTCATCGACGCCATGGATCGCGTGGCTCCGCTGGAGGACCCGGAAATCTCCAAGGGATTGCAATCCATCTTCAAGCGGTGGAAATGGGATATGCGGCTGGACAGCCGTGTCTCCGGCGTCAAGACCGTGGACGGCAAGGCGCAGTTGACGCTCTTTGATGGAGAAAAAATCATTGCGGACAAGGCGCTTGTAGCCATTGGACGTGGCCCGGTCACCCAAGGCATCGGCCTTGAGGAAAAAGGCATCGAACTGCTGTTCCATCAGATTCAGGTCAATGAATACATGGAAGCCGCACCGAACATCTATGCCATCGGCGACGCCAACGGCCAGATTCAACTGGCCCATGCCGCGTCGCATCAGGCCCAGTATGTGGCAGCCCATGCCGCTGGCAAGATATCGACCCCCTATGTCTCCGGGCCGGTGCCCAGCGTGCTCTACGGAGCTCCCGAAGTCATGCGCGTTGGCGCACTTGAAAACGAAGCATACCTGATGGACTTCGAAACCTGCGAAGTGTCCAGGGCACAGCTCGCGGCCAATCCCATGGCACAGGCCCATGCCTTCACCCAGGGATTCGTCAAGGTCGTCTGGTCCGGCGGAAAAGTGGTCGGCATCACAGCCGTCGGTCACGATGTCTCCCGTCTGGTGACCGCAGCAACAATGATCGTGAACCAGGGGTGGACTGCGGATGATATCCATTCGATCATCTTCTCGCACCCATCTCTGGATGAATCCCTGCTCATGGCGCTGAAAACGGAAAGGACGAAAATCCAATGATCCTGGATGTCCTCGACAATTGCGATAGATATGCGGCCCTCAATCCGCATTTCACCACAGCCTTTGCCTTCCTGAAAAGACAGGATCTGGCAAAACTACCCGAAGGACAACACGAGGTGGATGGCGATGCCGTATACGCCGTGGTCGCCAAGGGACCTGGCCGCGCCCCCGAGGACGCACGTATCGAGACCCATGATCACTATATCGACATCCAGTATGTGATCAGCGGGACGGACTCAATGGGCTGGAAAGCCCGAAAGAGCCTTGGCGCACCGACAGACGCATCCGACCCGCGTGCGGATGTGGCCTTTTACGAAGATGCCCCCACGATCTGGACTGCAGTCACACCCGGCATGTTCGCCATCTACTTCCCGGAAGACGGGCACTTGCCCATGATATCGGACGGCGAACTGCACAAGGTTATCATGAAGGTGGCCGTGCGCTAGGCACCCCCTCACTCAGAAGAATCAACCCCGGAGCCCCGCTAAGGCTCCGGGGTTTCTTTTTCAATTACGATGCGGGTGTCAAGGCAGTGGAATCATACCCCCCGACGGCTTCCAGACGGACCGCCGTCAACCGCCTCTTTTCCAACATGTTGACGACTGACTTTACATCAGCTCCCAACATGAAGCCCTGAATGGACACCGTGCTGGCAAAATGCAGACTGGTGACGGTATATAACAGCCTGCCGAACGTCGACGGAAAACGTGGCTTGGCTGATCTGTTGACCTGCACGCGCAACGTCCTGAAGAACGGCACCCGCCCCGTCCTGAAGGCCAGCACCTCGCCGAAACGGATCACAGCATAGCCAAACGGCGTGTATATCGAGAAACGATCGTCCAAGACCTTGATCATCGGCTGCTTGGTTGTCACGGCAATACCATTGAGCATGGTTACCCCAAATCCCACCATGGAAACGGAGTAGACAGCGAGCCTGATGTTTTTATCGTTAATGAAATGGAACCCGACCACAGCCAGGACCAGACAGACGGCCGCACGAGCGAGACACCCCTTCAGACTCCGCCGATCGGAATAGATTTTAATTGGTACATATAACATAGGTGCACCTTGTTTTCGGTCATGATTACGACAGATCAGTGATCTGTCTCCGAAAGCAGGCACTCCTCCCGCGGGTGTGACACCCGAGCCCTGAACACAGTCAACTCTCCCCCAATGGAATGATACGCATCACTCCACGACGAGAGGAGGCCCACGCAACAGGTGGACACGAACAACAGAATTCAATGATGGGAAACAAACAGACATATCTGCTCCTCCAGTTGGATTGATATCCACCGAAAAAGCAGCCGAGCAGAAAAAGACTATAGTTCAGATTACAGGAAGACGCAACGGTTAGTGCAGTGCCCGCCCCATGGGTGCGGCGAGAAGAAAACCGTCTCCCTGATCCGGCACTTCGAGAGCGAGGAGCGCCTCCTGAGAAAGACCGGGGCCAACCCAGAGCGTACCGCTCAGACCGAAACCGCGCGTCAGTCGCTTGGCGTGATCAAGCGCCATGGTCACCTGTTGCAGATAGTTGCCCTTGGAAAAGACGAACTCTCCATCATGCGCCCAGTCCGGCCGCGGTTCGTTCGGAGGCCAGGAAATAGGATTCCTGAGTCGCCAGGTGACCTCATCCGGGGTATGGGAAACCATAACGCCCTCTTCGATGCCCTGACATGCGGGGTTACCGCAATCGCAGGTATAAATGAAGAATTCCCCTGACATGGAGGTGGAGTTGACCAGATTGACGGGATCAATATAGACCCCGACATCATGCAGGTATTGACCGTCAACAGACAGGTTGAAGTCAATGAATCCATCCTCGGGATGCTTCTCATCCAGAGAAAGTGTCACGGAAATTCGAATTTCACTCATTCATGTTCCTCACGTATC
Source organism: Pseudodesulfovibrio sediminis (assembly GCF_020886695.1). NCBI lineage: Bacteria > Pseudomonadati > Thermodesulfobacteriota > Desulfovibrionia > Desulfovibrionales > Desulfovibrionaceae > Pseudodesulfovibrio > Pseudodesulfovibrio sediminis. Next base: position 21,854 of record NZ_AP024485.1, on the reverse strand, counting down.
TCAGCCTTCACTATGGCCGAATTATAGGCTGCATTGATGGCCGACTCCGTCAGGGTGCCTACGAGCTTCCGCTCCTGTCCCGATGCCAGCACAGGGACCTGAGATACGCCACGATCCGTTATCTTGTCCAGAGCCTCCTGAAGCGTATCGTCCGCAGTGACCGTCACCAGATCGCGGGTGGCAAGATCATGCGCAATGAGCAAGTCATTCAGACTTTCCTCGTGCAGTACCGCCCTGATATCCCTGAATGAGATCATGCCGGAGAGATGCCCTTCATCATCGACCACATGCAGATAGGGGGCATTCTCGGTCTTGAACGTCCAGATGATCCGGGACAGGGACATGGACTGTGGAATGGTGACGATATTGGAATCCATGATTTCCTTGACCACAAGATGACTGAGCAGATGCCGATCACGCCCGGCCTCGATGTCGATCCCACGGCGGAGCAGCTTGGTGGTATAGATGGACGCCCGCTTTATGGTGGAGTTCATGACCGCTGCCGTAATGCAGGTCAGCATGAGAGGCAGAATGATGGAGTAGTCGGAGGTCATCTCGAAAATGATCAAGATCGCCGTGATGGGGGCATACGTCGTACCGGCCACCACGCCACCCATGGCGACCAGCGCATAGGCCCCGGGCAAGGCTGTATACTCAGGCAAAAGTGTGTGCAGCGCGAACCCGAATGCCCCGCCGGACATGCAGCCGAGAAACAGGGACGGCGCAAATATGCCGCCAGAGCCACCAGAACCGAGAGTGAGGCTGGAGGCCAGAATCTTCACGAATATAAGGACCAGCAACAGCTGAAATTCCATATTATTGACCAGAGCGAGGTTCATGGCACCGTATCCGACACCAAAGACCTGCGGAAAAACGGCGAACACCACACCGAGCAGCGCGCCGCCGATGGCAGGCTTGATCCATTCGGGAATAGGCAGGGCGTCAAAGCCATCTTCAAACCAATACAGGATCGAAGTGAACGACAAGGCCACAAAACCGGTGACCACGCCGAGCACCGGATAAAACAAATATTCCCAGAGAGATACAATGGAATACTCAGGAAGCGTGAAATGAGGAAAATCACCGAAATAATAGCGGGAAATAGCCGTTGCCGTAACCGAGGACAGGACGACTGGCGAAAACTGCATGACCCCGAAATCACCAATGATGATCTCAAGGGCAAAGAGCACTCCGGCAATGGGTGCATTGAACGTGGCGGCAATGCCCGCTGCCGCACCACAGCCGACCATGGTCTTCATGTGCACACTGGGCGTGTGGAACATCTGTCCGACTGACGACCCGATTGAGGCACCGATCTGCACCATGGGGCCCTCACGCCCCACCGAACCACCAGAGCCGATGGTCACGGCCGAAGCAAAGATTTTGGCTGCGGCCACCCTTTTCCGAATGCGTCCACCGCGCAAGGCAATTGCCTGCATAACTTCAGGGACACCATGCCCTTTGGCCTCCGAAGCGAAGTTGCTGACCACCAGCCCCACCACAACGCCTCCCACGGTAGGCATGACAATTTTCATCCACAACGGGACAGAGTCCGCAAACGTGAGAAAATCATCGGCGTGTTGGTAAAACACCCATTGCATGTATTTGAGGATATATTTGAAAAGGACTGCACCGTATCCGGCAAGGACACCGATGAGAATAGCAAGGAAGAGATATCTGACACTGGGACGCTTGAGTTTTTGAATGAGCGGTTTACCCCGATCTGTTGTCATTGAATCTCCAGTGTTCCCGGTAGCGAAAGCGGTTGACTTTATGTGATCCCGATATACTTCTACGGGATGAATATAGCCCGATTCGACCATCAAACGCAACGATACGCGTGTAAAACTTGAGGGTCGTCGAGAAAAAAGGTAACCAAAACCTCCCAAACCGAACAACACCTATTTCAGGAGACTATACATGCCCAAATATGACATCAATCCCATGACCCCACAGCCTGAGTTCGACATGATGTATTTCATGGAAATTGCTGGCGAAACTCGTATTGAAGGCGACATCCTCGAAGAGTTTGAAGAGTTCTGGGACAAATGGGCCAACAACAACCTGCGTGCCTATGAACTGACCAACACCGAAGGTGAAGGCAAATTCCTGCTCATCTACCTCGACGAAGAAGTGGACAACGCCATTGAAGGCATCTGGCAGGACTCTCCCACCCACGGGCTGCTCTTCCACGCCCTGGCCATCACCATGGTCATGAGCTCGGCCCAGGGTTTCGTCCCCGAGCTGCAGGACGGTAAATGTGCCCCCCTGCCCCGTCCGGGCGAAGGCATCCTGGGCGTATTCAAAGACCTGGACCTGACATGGAACAGTGAAGGCACCATCAACCGCAAATACGCCGTCCTGACACCGTATCCGTACACCGGCGGCTGCGAAGTCTGCTACATGAGCGAGACCTGCCCCAAAAGCACTGTCAGACACGCATAAGACACGACCTGTTCCGCACGGTCCCGGGACGCTGTCTCGGACCGATACACTCGTTGTCCCTGTGGCAACTTGTCACCATCAGAAAAGAACTCCCCATTGGACACAAGCAACATGTCCAATGGGGAGTTTTTCATTGCTGACCTAAAAGGAGTCCATGCCCCATGAGGTCGAAAAGCATCTTAGTAATAGGCGAGCGATTGAGGCGGAGTCTTGCCCTCGAAAAAGGCCTCGACCTTTTCCCTTTCGTGTTCGCTGATCTTGAGGTCTGAGACGTTCAGGACAGATGGCAGGCCGCCATATGTTTTCACGGCGCGATCAATGAAATCGGCGTCCACGAATGCTCCCTTGATGGTCACCCCCTTGCCTCCCCAGCCTACGGAAAGGGAAAGAAGCGGATCCCGCTCAGGAGCGCGAGTGATCAGGTTGCCGGTCTTGACCAGTGCTTCCTGTACCTGATCGGGAAACATGCCCCCCATCCGTCCCAGGCGCTCGATAAAGGCGGGCATGACTGCCAGATAATAATATTGATCAATCTTGCAGGCAATGGATTTGCCCGGCAGGTTGAGAGTCCACGGCTCCTCGGCAAAACCTTTGCCTAGAGTCTGCTGCAATCGTTCCACGACCTCGGTGTAATTCTTGAGCATGTACTCCCTCCAACGAAAGACGCCCCGGCAAACCGAGGCGTTGTCATTTAGTCACTCAACCGTTTTTGAAACCGCTGCATATAAATGGAGCTGAGTTCTTCATCCACCTTGGCTGTGATGGCCTGAATCTGCTCTTCGCCGACTGAAGGAGCCAACTTTGTCAGCTTCTTGGGCAATATCTGCTGGCAGTATTCGCTTCGGGCGATTGTATTATTACTGGTACGCCGTTCATTGCCGACCTCATAGCAGGTGACCCGTTTGGCCGCATAGTAGTGTTCGTATGCCTTGGCCAATTCACCCGCTTTCTCGGCGCATTGTCCTTTGAGGAAATAGGCATACGCCATATCCATGGACGTTTCGGGGTTGGCAATGGTCGCATCCAGATAGGGTATGGCGCCCTTGCAGTTCCCTTCCTTGTACAGCTCAACCCCTTCGGTCAGGTCTGTCTTCTGGGCACCGCAAGCGGCAAGACTGACGATCATGGAGACAATGAGCACGGCAAACACAAATTTTTTCATACGATCTATCCTCACAAAAAATGAAATTTTATACTCTTAAAATAATATTTAGCCCAACACGAAGATGAAGTCCAGATGCCTATGTCGTAATAACCAGAGGCACCACCACAGGATCACGCCCAAGCACCTTGCGGAAAAACCGCCTCAGGGCCGAACGAATGCGTTCCTTGAGTTTTTCGGTCTCACCAGGAGCGATATTTTCATGCACGTCCAAAACGATGCATTTGGCGTCATCAAGCAGATGTCTATACTCCTGCTCAAAAACAAACCCCTTGCTCATGATATCCGGCCCCATGGTAATCTCACCCGTGGCTTCATCGACCACGACCACGACTATGACCATACCCTCGCCTGCCAGAAGATGCCGTTCCTTGAGCACGCTCTGCCCGACATCACCGACGCCCTTGCCGTCCACCAGAATCTTCTCTGCGGAAATTCTGGGTTCGAACACCATGGTGCCGTCTTCAAAAAACGTCACGGGCTGCCCATTGTCAACAACCAGAGATTTCTCTTCCTCAACCCCGCACTCCACAGCCAGCCTTTGGTGCTTGACCAGATGGCGGTACTCTCCGTGCACGGGGATGAAATATTCAGGGCGCACGGTCTGAAGCATGAGCGTCAGCTCGCCGGCGTGCGCGTGCCCCGAAGCGTGGATGCCGTGCATTTTTTCATACAGGACCTCGGCACCGAGGCGATAGAGATTGTTGATGACCCGGTTGATGGCCCGCACATTGCCCGGAATGAAACGGGAGGAAAGCAACACCAGATCGCCTTCCTTGATCTTCAAATGGCGATGTTCACCCACGGCCATGCGGGGCAGTGCCGCCAGCGGCTCCCCCTGAGACCCAGTGACCAGCAGAACCAGCTCGCTGTCGCCGTATGCATCCATCATGTCGACATCAATGAGCGTTCTCTTGGGGACCTTGAGATGTCCCAACTCTCGCGCAAGTTCGATATTCCGGTACAGGCTTTTGCCGGAGATCGCGACCTTGCGCCCTTCGGCATCCGCCAAATCGAAAACTTCCTGCATTCTCTGGATATGGCTGGAGAACAATGAGACAAGGATACGGCCTTTTGCCGTGGAAAAAATCTCACGCAGACTGACCTTGATCTCCCGCTCCGTCAGCGCGAACCCTTCGCTCCCCACATTGGTGGAATCCGAAAGCATGAGCTTTATGCCCTCATCGGAGAACGAGCGAAAGGCTGCGAGATCCGTTGCGTGTCCACCAAGCGGATTACGGTCGATCTTGAAATCGCCCGTATGGACCATCCGGCCCACAGGGGTCTCGATGCCCAGACCAAACCCCTGGATGATGGAGTGACACACCGGGAAAAAATTAAAATGGAAATCGCCAAGCAGCACACGATCATACGGTCTGACCGGACGCAGATCCGCCCACTGGTCGAGATCATGTTCCCGCAACTTGTTTTCCACCAGCCCAAGGGTGAACTCCGAACCGTAAACAGGTACGTCCACATTCTGGAGCAACCAGGGCAACGCACCAATATGATCTTCATGACCATGGGTCAGGACGATACCGTGCAGCATCTGCTTGTTGGAAAGGACAAAATCAAAACAGGGAATAACAACGTCCACGCCGAAGTGATAATCTTCAGGAAACATGAGCCCGCAGTCCACCATGACCATGGACTTGTCGGTCTTGTAGAGCATGCAGTTCATCCCGATCTCGCCGAGACCGCCGAGGGGATACAGGCTGACAGGTTTTCCAGCCATGACTAGCCTTCTGCCAAAAGTTCTTTGTACGCAGTGTTCATCATCTCATAGAGATCGTCTTTCAACTTCTCACGATCTTTGAGCGTATACTGGGACGGATCAATGACAGGCAGCACCTTGACCCGGACAATGGGCTTGTTATCGACAATGTATTGTCCCTTGCCCATGACAAGACCGGTATTGGTCATGACGATAGGAACTACGGGCAGCCCGGACTTCAGCGCGATAATCATGCCGCCGACTTTGAACTCCATGAGTTCTTCCAGATGCTGATTGCGCGTCCCTTCAGGAAAGATGACCGGCGAAAAACCGGATTTGGCCTTTTCCACGGCCTCATTCAGACTCTTCATGGCGGAGCGTCTGTTTTCACGATCAATGCAGATATGTCCTGCATGCCGCAAGGCGTTGCCATAAATGGGAATATCGAACAGGCTCTTTTTGGCCACAAAACGAATACGATTCCCCTTGAGTTTATCAAACAGGACCGGGATATCCAGATTGGACTGGTGGTTGCAGATAAACACGTAGTGTCCGTTGGGATCAATATCCCCCATATCCGCCTCAATCTTCATACCGGACAGATTAACAGCGGCCTCACCCCATTTGAGTCCCCATTTATCAAACTCTTCCGGGGTGGAGTTCTCCTGATCGACCTGCATCATTTTGTAGCTGTAGTATACGGTCACAATCCAGAGCAGTAAGACAAAAAATATACGTCGAAACATCGGCTTTCCTTATTGTTTAGGCTCAGAATTGAGTAAACCAAAACAGGGGATGAAACAAGGAAAACAAAAAGGGCGACAGGAAAACCTGCCGCCCTTAATCGTTTTCGAGAAATGAAGCCTATTCGTCGTCTACCTTCTTGTTGGCGGCGATGACTTTCTCTGTTTCCTGAGGCGGGCATTCCTCATAGGAAGCGAATTCCATGAAGAACGTTCCCTGTCCGCCGGTCATGGAGTTCAGATCCGGTGCGTACTTGAGCATCTCGGCCATGGGAACATGCGCCTTGACTTCGGTCAGGCCAGCCTGGGAATCAGACCCCAACACCTTGCCGCGACGCGAAGAAAGGTCGCCGATAACATCGCCCATAAAGGAATCGGGAACAGCCACGGTGACGAGCATGATAGGCTCAAGCAATGCCATCTTGGCCTTTTCACAGGCTTTCTTGAGGGCCAGGGAGCCAGCGACCTTGAACGCCATTTCCGAGGAATCAACGTTGTGATAGCTGCCGTCATACAGTGTGACCTGGAAATCAATTACCGGGTAGCCAGCAAGCACACCACGGGCAGCAACTTCCTGAACGCCTTTGTCAACTGCGGGGATGAACTGACGGGGGATGGAACCACCGACAATCTTGTCCTCGAATTCATACCCTGCGCCGGAAGGCCTCGGGCTCACATTGATCCAGCAATCGCCGAACTGACCGCGACCACCGGACTGTTTCTTGTGACGACCCTGCACTTCCTTGGCGCCGGTCTTGAACGTCTCACGGTACGGAACCTTGGGGGTCTTGAGAACGATCTGGGTCTTGTAGCGACGCTTGGCCTTTTCTACGGATATTTCAATATGATTCTGTCCCATGCCGGACAGCAGGATATCGCCGGACTCTTCATCACGAGCCAGGGTAAGCGTGATGTCTTCATCAAGCAGCTTGGCAACGGCGGCATAAACCTTGTCCTCTTCCCCCTTTTCGGCCGGAGCCAGGGCAAAGGTGATCAACTGCGGAGCCAATTCGGGCTTGATCAGCTTGAACTCGTCTTTCTCCACCAGCGTATCACCAGTGGCGGTGTTCTTGAGCTTGGCCAGAGTCACGATAGAACCGGGGCCCATGCCGCTCTTGACCTGAACCTGATCCTTGCCGTTCATTGTCAGAAGCTGGCCCACACGCTCTTTTTCACCGTTGTTGGCGTTGAGCAGGTGAGAGTCCGGATTCAGCGTACCGGAAAGCACCCGCACAACCGTAAGCTGACCGGCAAAGGGGTCGGCCTGTGTCTTGAAGACAAAGCAGGCCAGCGGCTCGTCAGGAGAACTGGTGCGTTCGCCGTCCTCGCCTTCCCACGGAGTGTGTGCCAAAGGATTGGGCAACAGACTCTGAATAGTATCAAGAATCATCTGACCACCCTGGTTATTCAGGGCAGAAGAGACGACCACAGGAACCAGCTCTCCGGCAGCGACACCGGCCTGAAGGCCTTTGGTGATATCTTCAGTGGAAAGTTCGCCGTCCTCAAAATATTTTTCCATGAGATCTTCATCGGATTCAGCGATATTTTCAACCATGGTTTCACGCAGCAGTTCGACTTCATCAGCGATTTCTCCGGGGATCTCCCCTTCGCTCACTGCGTTGTCTTCGCCGAACAGCAGGGCTTTGCCGGACATCATGTCCACAACACCCTTGAAATTTTCCTTGGAGCCGATGGGGTAATACAACAATACCGGACGTGCGCCCAAGGCATCACTGATACCATTGAATGCGACATCGAATTCGGCCCTGTCACGGTCCATCTTGTTGATGACTATCATGGCGGGCAATCCGTACCCCTGAACCTGCGCCCAAATCTTGCGAGTCAACGGCTTCACGCCGTCCACGGCATCAATAACCATGACAACGCCATCGGCAGCGGTCAGGCTATAGGAGAGATCGCCAGCAAAATTGGAATCGCCGGGAGTGTCTATGAGGAAGTGATCATTCTTTTTCCATTTGTAGCTGGCAAAACCGGGCTGAATGGAACCGCGACGCTTAATCTCCTCGGGCTCATAGTCGAGGACGGTGTTGCCGTCTTCAACCTTCCCGAGGCGGTTTACAACTCCAGCGTTGAAAAGCACCATCTCGGCAACGGTGGTTTTACCGGAACCGCCGTGGCCTACGAGTGCATACGTTCTTTGGGTTTTCAGATCAGGCATACTTCACTCCACATATTTTTTTAAGGTTTCCCCTATGTTTTCGGGGTCAATTCTGCCCCCGAGAAAGTACACTACTTGGTTTTTAACACGTTTAGTCCTATAGGGAGAGCAACGCGAGAAAGTCAAGCTATCCAATGGTGGTTTGACCGTAGCATATCTTATTCACATTATTAAGTTTTTTTGACACATTTGTGTCTTTTTTTCTACAATCAACTATAATTACAAACAGTTAGATCAAACAGAACAGGATCAGCCGGGAGCGGAATTTGCATCTTTCCAACGAAATATTTACAGCTTCAACCACAAGCATCGAGTGCACGGGATCACACCTGTTTTGGACCGACAGCATTCAGGAATCATTACAAAAATCCATTATGGAATTTGGCCAGTCCGCACCGGTACTGACCTGCGAATCCGAAAAGGGGCTGACGCTCATCGCGGGGATGGCCCGGCTGACCGTCCAGACAGCCCTCGGTAACCCCGTGCTTGCCCGTATGGTCGAGGACGTTTCTCCTGTCGAAATGGGGCTGCTCTATCTGGCCGACAACGGTCACCGAGTGCTGGATGACGGCATGCGCCTCAAGGCACTCAAATACTTTGCACCGTTCATGGACTGCCGCACGGTGAAAGCGGACATCCTGCCCCGTCTCGGAATCAAGCCCAAATCAAAGGATGCCAAACTCCTGCTGACCTGGCTCGACATGCCTGAGCAATGGCAGGCCCTGCTGGAATCCGGCAATATCCCTCTGGCCTCCGCCACACCGCTCAAAAGAATGAGCCAGGAGGATCTCCGCCATGTCGAACCGTTGTTCACCGGTTTTTCCTGGTCACGCTCCAATGCGATCAATGTCCTGAACTGGCTGTTTGAGACCTCCAGAATGATTGACGCGCCAGTGCAAGTCGTCATGAAACAGGCGGGGATCACTGAAATACTGCAGTTGGGCCTGTCGCCCAAGGATGCCATTGCCAGAATCTCCACAGCAGCCAGACTGGCCCGCTACCCTGAACTTTCCGCTCTACAGACCACATTCGCCACGGCAGCGGGCGAAATCACCACCGGCACCCGCTGGCGCATGCATCAGCCCAACAGTTTCGAAACCGGCGGCAGTGAGTTGATCGTACAGGTAAAAAACACGGCCCAACTCAAACAGGCCGTGGAAGAGCTCACATCCATGGCCGAGGCCCCTGCCTGGAAAAAAATATGGAATTTGGGCGGTGGCAATGACTAAACGGCTCCCCCGCCACCTTCGCAAGATCGGCCACGTATTCGTGGATGAAACCATGCAGGATTCCCCCATGGCCAACCGGGTCCGTGAGAAACTCTCCGGCACCACACAGGCTGACATTCCATGGACAGTCGTCCCTTCGGAACAGGACCGCGTGGAGTTTGACGAAGGCGATACACAGGCCTTGTACCTCAAGGAATACAAAGGGAAGTTCCTCCGTTTCTGCCCGGGCACTCGCGCCTATCACTGTTGCGGTTACCGCATTATTCATATTGGCGAGAACTGCCCCATGGCGTGCTCCTATTGCATCTTGCAGGCGTATTTTCAGGATCGGGTTTTGAAAATATGGGCCAATCAAAACGACCTGTTCACCGAGCTGGGCAACTCATTTGGTGCGGACAGAAAGACGCGGTATCGCGTGGGAACAGGCGAGTTCACGGATTCACTGGCACTGGAACATCTCACAGGATACAGCCATAATCTTATTGAATTTCTTGAACAATACGACAATGTCGTCCTTGAATTGAAATCCAAGGTCGTGGACTTGACCTGGATGGATGCCACGTCACGCACGGACCGCATCCTGCCCGCATGGTCGCTCAATGCCCCCTTTATCAATGAGCATGAAGAATTCGACGTTTCCTCCTTGAAAGAACGCCTCGAAGCCGCCAGGACCTGTGCCGAAGCCGGCTTCAAAGTCTGCCTGCACTTCGATCCCGTCATCCATTACCCTGGCTGGAAGGAAGGCTATGGTGCGATCATCGACATGATCTTCGACTATGTGAAGCCCGAAAACATCGCGTACATGTCCATCGGTTCCTTCCGCTGTATGCCGCAGTTGAACCCCATCATCGCGGACAACTTCCCTGACACTACGTACATATATAATGAATTTGTACCCGGCCTGGATGGCAAGGCCCGTCTCTTGCGCCCTCTGCGCGTGGAACAATTCACCTTCATGGTCGATCGTCTGCGCAAACACGGCATGGACAAACAGCTCTACTTCTGCATGGAATCCACCGAAGTCTGGAACGAGGTCTTCGGCTATGCCCCCATGGATTTCGGCGGACTGGGAAAACGACTCATGGCGCAGGCATTCGGCGAGTAGCCCTCGGCTTTTCCCCATGGAGAAACCTGAAAAAAACGTGCAGAGCACTTGCCAACCCACAAGGAATGCGCTAAGTACCCCCGACTTCAAATTCACACATCCTGCCCATAACTCCGGGTGGTCCGTATCGGTACGGGCTCCTTATTGGAACGCAGGATGGACGAAAAACCCAGGAGATTAGTATGGCTTATGTTACTATGAAGCAGATGCTGGAGACCGGCGTCCACTTCGGCCACCAGACCCGCCGTTGGAACCCCAAAATGCGCCCCTACATCTTCGGCGCTCGTAACGGCATCCACATCATGGACCTTCAGCAGACTGTCAAAATGTTTGCTACCGCTCACGATTTCATCGTCAACACTGTTGCCAAGGGCGGCAAAGTGCTGTTCATCGGCACCAAGCGTCAGGCTCAGGAATCCATGAAATCGGAAGCCGAGCGCGCCGGTATGTTCTTCGTCACCCATCGCTGGATGGGCGGCACCCTGACCAACTTCCAGACCATCAAGAAATCCATCGACCGCCTCAAGCACCTTGAGCAGATGTTCGAAGACGGTTCCATTTCCCGCTACACCAAGAAGGAAGCAGTGGGCATGAACCGCGAGGTCAAGAAGTTGAATCTGGCTCTGGGCGGCATCAAGGACCTGAACGAAGCGCCCCGCGCAGCGTTCGTCGTCGATCCCAAGCGTGAGCAGATCGCCATCCAGGAATGCCGCAAACTCGGTATCCCGGTTGTCGCTGTCGTTGACTCCAACTGCGATCCCGACATGGTTGACTACATCATTCCGGGCAACGATGACGCCATCCGCGCCATCAAGCTGTTCGCCACTCACATGGCCGATGCCTGCCTCGAAGGCGCTGCCATGCAGAAAGACTACGCTGCCAAAGCCGAAGCTGAAGCCAAAGCCGCCAAGGAAGCCGCCGCTCCCAAGGCCGAGCCCAAGGCTGATGCTCCCAAGGTAGAAAGAAAGGCCAAAGCTGAGCCCAAAACCGAAGAGAAGGCTGAAGCAAAAGCTGAGGCCCCTGCTGAGGAGAAATAATAATGGCTATCACTGCTGCACAAGTTAAGACGCTGCGCGAAAAGACCGGCGCAGGCATGATGGATTGCAAGAAAGCCCTGGTTGAATCCGGCGGAGACGAAGAAAAAGCCGTCATGTACCTTCGTGAGAAGGGCCTGTCCAAGGCTGCCAAGAAAGCTGGCCGCGCCACCTCCGAGGGCCTGGTCACTCCTTACATCTCCGAAGATGGCAAGACCGCTGTCATTTCCGAGCTGCTCTGTGAAACCGACTTTGTTGCCAAAGGCGACGACTTCACCGGTTTTGCCGCAACACTGTCCGAGAAGATCGCCGGCCTGGACGTCACCACCGGTAACGCAGACGACCTGCCTGCCGAAGTTGCCGACGTCACCGACCTCATCGCCAAGCTGGGCGAGAACATGGGTGTTGGCCGTTTTGCCAAAATCACTACCGATGGCGTGCTCGGCATTTACGTGCACTCCAACAACAAGCTCGCCGCCATCGTCGAGCTGACCGGTACTGATGACGACAACATTGCCAAGGACGTTGCCATGCATGTCGCAGCCATGAACCCCGCCTGCAAAACTTCCGACGAGCTCCCTGCCGAGACTCTGGAGAAGGAAAAGGCCCTGTACCTCAAGCAGGCCATGGACGAAGGCAAGCCCGAAAATATCGCTGAAAAGATCGTTACCGGTCGCCTGAACAAGTTCTACAAAGAAGTCTGTCTCGTTGAGCAGGCCTTCATCAAGGACGACAAGCAGACCATCAAGCAGATCCTGGGCGGAGCCGAAGTGGCCAGCTTCCAGCGTCTCGCTCTCGGTGAAAAAGCCGAATAGTTGACGAGCTTATAAAAAATGAAAACGGGCCTCACGGCCCGTTTTTTTTATCCGAAAAACATGCTATCGCCTTTGGGCGAGATTTGTTTCCACCAATAACATACACGCAGGGGTAATAATGGATAACGCGCAGTACTCGCGAATTCTACTCAAACTCAGCGGCGAAGCCCTCGCCGGAGAACAACAGTTTGGCATCAACCCGACAGCTATCGGCCAATTTGCCAAGGAAATCGCTGAAGTTGCCGCAACAGGCCTCCAATTGGCTCTCGTCATCGGCGGAGGCAACATCTTCCGCGGCATGGCTGCCAGCGCCAAAGGCATGGATCGCGCACAGGGCGACTACATGGGAATGCTGGCCACTGTCATGAACGCCCTCGCCGTTCAGGACGCACTGGAAAAAAACGGCTGTGACACCCGTGTCATGACCGCACTGCAAATGGCTGATGTGGCCGAACCGTATATCCGTCGCCGTGCGCTGCGTCATATGGACAAAGGGCGCGTGGTCATCTGTGCCGCCGGTACAGGCAACCCCTACTTCACCACCGATTCCGCAGCGGCTTTGCGTGCACTGGAACTCAAGTGCGACGCCATTTTCAAAGCCACAAAAGTCGACGGCGTGTATGACAAAGACCCCAACATCCATGATGATGCAGTCAAATACGAAACCGTGTCATACATGGAAACCCTGGAAAAAAGACTCGGCGTCATGGACTCCACAGCCATTTCCATGGCTCGGGACAACAACCTGCCGATCATCGTCTTCAACCTGTACAAGGATGGCAATATCCGCAGGGCTGCCAACGGCGAAAACATAGGAACGACTGTCCAAGGAGAATAATATGGAAACCGTACTTGATGATGGAAAAAAACGGATGGCAGGTGCCATCACCTCTCTTGAAAAAGAATTTTCCAAACTGCGCACGGGCCGCGCCACAACCAGCCTGGTCGATGGGATCATCGTAGACTACTACGGCACTCCCACGCCTATCAATCAGCTCGCCTCTGTGTCTGTTCCCGACTCCAAGACCATCACCATACAACCTTGGGACAAGGGCGCATTCGGTGGGGTTGAAAAAGCTATCATGGCTTCCGATCTCGGACTGAATCCAGTCAACGACGGCAAGATCATCCGCATCGCCATTCCTCCTTTGACCGAGGAGCGACGCAAGGATCTGGTCAAGATTGCCAAGAAGTACACGGAAGATGCCAAGATCGCCATCCGGAACGTGCGCCGCGATATGAACGACGCCCTCAAGAAGATGGAAAAGGACAAGGACATCTCCGAAGATGACAGAAAGCACGGAGAGACCGAGGTCCAGAAACTGACCGATGACTACGTCAAGGCATCTGATACCTCCCTGGCTGAAAAAGAAAAGGAAATCCTCGCAATCTAGCAGGACCATCCATTGATTAAAAAAAATATTCCCGACCATATAGCCATCATCATGGATGGCAATGGCAGGTGGGCCAAACAGCGCGGGCTGAAACGGACAGAAGGTCACAGGGCCGGAACCGAAACAGCCCGCGCCGTGGTCACACGGTGCCGTGAGTTGGGGGTTAAGCACCTCACGCTCTATACCTTTTCCAAGGAAAACTGGTCACGTCCGAAGAGTGAGGTCAAGACCCTCTTCGAACTGCTAACCCAGTTCCTCACAAGAGAAGAAAAAAGCCTCAAGCAGGAAGGTGTCCGCCTGAATATTCTGGGCGATCTTGAGGGGCTGCCCACGGCGGTTCGCCAAGTCATCAAACATGTCATGCGCCAGACCAGAGACTGTACGGACATGGTGCTCAATCTGGCACTCAACTACTCGGGACGGGATGAGATCCTGCGCGCGACCAGATCCTTGATCGCCAAGGGAATCGCCCCGGACCAAGTCACAGAAGAAGCCTTTGCCGAAGAACTCTGGAGCGCAGGTCAGCCGGACCCGGACCTGATCATCCGCACCAGCGGTGAACTGCGGCTGTCCAACTACCTGCTCTTTCAATGCGCTTACTCCGAGTTTTATTTCACGGACATCATGTGGCCGGACTTCTCGCCCACCGAGTTGGAAAAGGCCATTGACGAACTGAACGACAGAGAACGCCGTTTCGGCAAAACCGCTGAACAGATCGATGATCAGTAACGCCTGCAGACGATTCGGGCATCAGTCACGTGTTATATTGCCCCCATCCGTCAAATAGCGTACACGAAATAAAATCGCTTACCCTACAACAACACAGGCAACCACTGAATAACTTATGGATATTTCCCCACACAAAAAAAGAATCGCCACGAGTATAGGCCTGGCGATTCTGCCAGCCCTGGCCCTGTTCTTCCAGGGATGGGTTCTGTTCACGGTTCTCTCCCTCTTCTCCGTACTGACACTCTGGGAATTCTACTCCATGTTCCGCCCGGTGCAGTCCATGACGGCTTTCAAGTCACTGGGAGCGGCCTTCACTTTCCTCCTGCTTGGTGCCTTCACCACCGGGAAGGTCCAATATCCCGCCGTGGTCCTGCTCATCGCTTTCTGGGCCGCAGGGTTCGTCTTTCTCGTCAGATACAACAAGGACGTCACCGCATCCTACCGGCACGCAGCGATCTTTCTGGCCGGCCTCATTTATATCCCGCTGAATTTTCACTTTTTTCTTACCATGAGTCCGTGGGGCATCATTCTGGTCATATTGGCCGCTGCCGCCTCGGACACAGCGGCTTTCTACTCCGGCTCGCTCTGGGGGAAAAAGAAGATCTGGCCCCGGGTCAGCCCCAAGAAATCGTGGGCCGGCTCCATCGGCGGCCTGACTGTGTGCATGGGCGCCGTTACCGCCTACGGCATGACCTTTGGTCTTGCCGAAGTCGCCTGGTGGAAGTGGCTCCTGCTCGGCGCACTCCTGAATATCGCCGCCCAATTCGGCGATTTCTTCGAATCCGCACTGAAGCGCACTCTGGATATCAAGGATTCCGGCGTCATCCTGCCCGGCCATGGCGGCCTGCTCGATCGCGTGGACAGCCTGCTCCTGGCAGCCCCGACCTTCGGTATCATCTCTCTGTTCCACCCGTTCTTCAAATAGCCTGTCGGCGGACACTCGTTGTGAAAACATATATTTCTTCCTGGCCCGGAACTTCCGACCTACCGGACTTTCCGCGCTCCATCAGCATCCTCGGTGCCACAGGGTCCATCGGTGACAGCGCCCTCAAGGTCATCCGAAAACACCCTGACCTGTTTATTGTCACGGCACTGGCCGGAGGACGCAACGGCGCCAAACTGGCCGAGTTGTGCAATGAGTTTCGCCCGACACATGCCTGCGTCCTTGACGAACAGACCAGACAGATTTTTGTCGACAACCTCGCCACAGGCTATTCACCCACAATTCTCATCGGCCCCGCAGGATATGAAGAACTCGCAACCCTGACAGAAGTGGATTGCGTCCTCTCCTCCATTGTCGGCGCAGCGGGATTCGGCCCCACACTGGCCGCCGCAAAAGCGGGCAAGATGATCGGTCTGGCCAACAAGGAATCGCTGGTTCTGGGCGGCCACATCATTCGGGAGGCCTGCTCCGCCTCAGGCGCGATCATCCTGCCGGTGGACTCCGAGCACAACGCTTTGTTCCAGGGCCTTGCCGGACACGGCAAGGACGAAGACCTCAAACGCCTCATCCTGACAGCATCAGGCGGCCCTTTCAGAGGCAAGGACAAACGGTTCCTCGCAAACGTCACCCGCGACCAGGCGCTGGCTCACCCCAACTGGGATATGGGCGCAAAAATTTCCATCGATTCCGCCACGCTCATGAACAAGGGCCTCGAACTCATCGAGGCCTGTCATCTCTACGGACTGCCGCCGGAGCAGGTGGACGTGGTGGTCCACCCCCAATCCATCATCCATTCGCTGGTTGAGTATGTTGACGGTTCGCAACTGGCCCATCTCGGCCACCCCGACATGCAGGTGCCCATCGCGCACTGCCTGTGCTTTCCTGATCGCGTGCAGGTAGACGTACCGCAGCTCAACCTCGCTCAGGTGGGCAATCTGACTTTTGAGGAAGCGGACCTGCAGGCCTTCCCGTGCCTTCGTCTGGCTCAGGAAGCCTATGCTGCCGGACCAAGCCATCCCATCGTGCTCAATGCCATCAATGAAGTCGCTGTGGCCGCGTTCCTCAATGAAACCATTCGATTCCTGGATATCCCGGACATGATTGAGGCCGGACTTGACCGACATACCAGTGTGGACGTATCCACGCCTGAGGCCGTGCTGGCGCTGGACCGGGAAGTACGGGAACAGACGCGCGCCGCCCTCTAGCCAAAACCGCAAAAATGCTTATATTGATCCGAGCCGCATGCCAAAACAACCCCCGCGGCCTATGAGGAAACCATGATAACAAGCGTTGTCGCCATAATAGCCGTCCTCGGCGGTCTTATCTTCTTCCATGAGTTGGGACATTTCACTATTGCCCGCCTGCTTGGCATGGGAGTGAAGACCTTTTCTCTCGGCTTCGGCCCCAAGCTGGCCGGTTTCACTTCGGGAAAAACCGAATACAAACTGTCCGCTGTGCCCCTTGGGGGGTATGTCGCCCTGGCCGGAGAGCAAGGCGAAGAGGAAGCAGACTTCCCGGACGACCAACTTTTCAGCAACCGCCCTGCATGGCAGCGTCTGTGCGTGGTGGCCGCCGGTCCACTGTTCAATTTTCTGCTTGCCTTCATCATCTATTGGTTCCTGGTACTGGCGCAGGGACAGGCAGTCATCCTGCCCACTGTCGGCGGTGTACTGCCTGACAGTCCGGCGGCGGCTGCCGGTTTTCAGAAGGACGACCTCATCACCACCATTGAAGGCAACGCCATTGTCTCCTGGAACCAGATGGTGGAAACCATCCGGGTGGCCGAGGGGAAATCCCTTGCAGTGGTCGTTGACCGTGCAGGCGAACAGCTCACGTTGACGGTGACACCCAAGATCAACACCTTCAAGAATCTCTTCGGTGAGACCGTCACCGTGCCCATGGTCGGCATCAATCAGGGAGGCAAGATCCGCTATGAAACCGTAGACGGATCAGGCGCCGAAGCCGCTCTCATGCACACCTGGGGCATGTCCATGGTCGTGGTCAAAGGCTTTCTGTCCATCATCGAACGACTCATTCCGGTGGAGAAGGTCGGTGGACCAATCATGCTCGCCCAGATGGTTAGTGAGTCAGCCGAGAAAGGCATCTACGATCTGCTCTCCATGATGGCGCTCATTTCCGTCAACCTGGCCATCATCAACCTGTTGCCTATTCCGGTACTTGATGGTGGGCACATTCTCTTTTTCGTCCTTGAAATGGTGTTCAGACGCCCCCTCAATGAAAAGTGGAAGGGACGAGCCATGCGTCTTGGTCTGCTCATGCTCCTTCTGCTCATGTCTCTGGCAGTGTTCAACGATGTCCGCCGTCTCCTGCCATAAACCGGACCGCCTCGTCCTGGCCCTGTGCGGGTCCGAGGAGCGGTTGCAGATAGTTCTGGGTGAACCCGGACCGAACGGCTACAGCGTGCTCGCGGCCCGTCAATGGCACGCGCCACGCCAGTCGCTCAAGGTTCTCGTTCCCGGCATCAAGGCCGCGCTGGACGGATTCGGTGTGACCACTGATGCGCTGGCAAAAATAGCCTGTGTCCGCGGCCCCGGCAGCTTTACCGGCCTCCGAGTGGTTCTGGCCGCCGCGCAGGGCATTGCCGCGGGCCACGACCTGCCTCTGGCGGGGGTGGACTACCTCCCTCTACTTGCCAGCGGACCGGCGTCGCTCGTGACTGGCCCCCTGCATGTTCTGACCTATGCACGGCGCGGCCTGGTCTATTCCCAATCCTTTGAGGCGCCCACCTTGGTCGAAACCGCCCCTCTTATGTCATTCACATTGAAGGACGCTGCCGCTCGCATGGCCGAGCTTGGCAATACCGCCACCCTTATGGGATCGGGCCTGCGCAAGAACCCTGATTTCTTCGCGGAACTGGCCGCCGCCAACACCGGATACACCTTGCTGGATGCCCAGTGGGACACCCCCTCACCAGACACCCTGCTCGCAGCAGGTATTCAGGCAGTTGCTTCCGCCGACTCAATGGACCCTGTCTACGTCCGTCCCACGGATGCCGAAGACAACCTCCCCCAGATAGCGAAAAAACGCGGCCTGGACCCGGAGGCAGCTAAAAAACGGCTGGATAAACTGAGGAACCAATAACCACCGGAACCAGTCGCCATGCAGATCAGCCCCATCCTCCTCGAAGTCTTCAAGAACCGATTTTCGTCCATTGCCGAAGAGATGGGGGTGACCCTGACCCAGACCGCTTTTTCTCCCAATATCAAGGAACGTCAGGATCTGAGCTGTGCCGTTTTTGATGAGCACGGCGACATGATTGCCCAGGCCGCGCATATCCCGGTGCATCTCGGCTCCATGCCGCTGTCCGTCAAATCCGCCATGGAGACCGTGGGCAAAACGGAAGGCTTTGCTCCGGGTGACATGGTCATGCTCAACGACCCGTTCAAGGGAGGCACTCACCTCCCGGACATCACCATAGTGGCGCCGGTCTTTGCCAAAGGCATGGACACGCCTGCTTTCTACGTGGCCAACCGCGCCCACCATGCGGACGTTGGCGGTATGGCCTCCGGCTCCATGCCCCTCTCTTCCTCGCTTTTTCAGGAAGGACTGATCATCCCGCCCGTCAAGATCATCAAGCAGGGCACCACAGACGCCGGACTCATGCGTCTGGTCCTCAACAACGTCCGCACTCCATCCGAGCGTGAAGGGGATTTTTCCGCCCAGTTCATGGCCAATGTCACAGGTGTGCGTCGCATGACCGAATGTATTGAAAAATATGGTCTTGAAACCTGCCAGGCCTATGCCGGTGCGCTCATGGACTACTCGGAACGCATCACCCGTCTTGGTATCGCTGCCGTGCCAGACGGCACCTATACATTCAGGGACTTTCTCGACGGTGACGGCATGGGCACCACAGACATCGCCATCCATCTTTCCATGACCATCAACGGCGACACCGCCCAACTGGATTTCAGCGACAGCGACGATCAGGTTCAGGGCAGCGTCAACGGAGTTCGTGCCATTACGCTGTCCGCCGTGCTATACGTCTTCCGTTCGCTGGCAGAGCGGGATATTCCGGCCAACGCCGGATGCATGCGCCCCATCGAAGTTGTGACAAGACCCGGCTCCATCGTGGACGCCCGGTTCCCTGCTGCCGTGGCAGGGGGCAACGTGGAGACCTCACAGCGGCTGGTGGACGTGATTCTCGGCGCTTTGGCCCAGGCCATGCCGGATGCCATGCCCGCGGCCAGCCAGGGGACCATGAACAACCTGACAATCGGCGGAGAATGGCGGGGAGCGCCCTTTGCCTACTACGAGACTCTGGCTGGTGGTATGGGCGGTTCTCGGGACGCTGACGGCGAATCAGCCGTACACTCACACATGACCAACACCCTCAACACCCCTGTTGAAGCACTGGAATACGCCTACCCTTTCCGGGTGCACACCTATGCTGTCAGACGAGGCACTGGCGGAGACGGCTTCCATGCCGGAGGTGACGGCATGATCAGAGATATCGAACTGCTGACTGACTGCGAAATAACCGTCCTCTCGGAAAGACGAAAGCGCGGTCCGTTCGGCATTGCCGGAGGCGAATCTGGTCAGCCTGGCCGAAACGTCCTCACCCATAACGGGGTCGAGGAAATACTGCCGGGGAAATTTCATCGAACCGCGCAACAAGGCGATCACATCCGACTGGAAACTCCAGGTGGTGGCGGGTTCGGTAAACCAAACGGCACGGAATAGCGCCTTCCAGATTTTCTCCTGCACACCGCCAGCCTCCTGATTCCGCGTCGACACTCACCTGACCATAGAACAAAAAAATCCCCCTGAAACCGCTTGAATTCATGAGACTGATGCCATTGCGCTTCCAGGGGAATTTATGGGGGGCGTTGTGCCGACGGCTGTGCTAGGGGGTGAGCCTCTGTGCCGTGTTCTCGATCTGACGACCCAGCGGGGTCTGCATTGAAATTTCCCGTTCCAGTTTAGTGATGCCTTTGAGCACGGTGGAATGCCTGCGGCCCAGCCGCTCACCGATAGCCTTGAGAGAAAGCTCCGTGTGTTTGCGCGCGAGGAAGAAAGCCGTGTTTCGTGCCAGAACGACCTGTCGTTTGCGGCTTTTGGACTTCAACTCCTCTTCGGACAGGCTGTAGCTTGTACAGACGAAATCAATGATATGGGCAAAATCCGGGGCCGAATGCTGCACGGCATAGTTTTCGAGTACTTCCCAGGCCAGGTTCAAGGTCACGGCCCGATTCAGCAGACGCGCCTTGAGCACCATGTTGTTCAGACAGCTTTCCAGTTGACGAATATCTGTCGTGATCCGTTCGGCCAAGAGTTCCGTAACCTCAACAGGGACATCCACCTGAAGACTGCGCGCCTTCTCCATGACGATCCGACGGCGGGTCTCCATGTCCGGGCGGTTGATGTGTGCCAGGAACCCGGAACAGAACCGGGAAACCAGCCGGTCATCAACACCGGAAAATTCCTTGGGCATAAAGGAACTGGTCAGGACCACTTTGCACCCGCGCTCACGAAGAGCCGTGAGCGTACACAACAGCTCTTCCTGCATTTTTTCCTTGCCCTGGAAGAAGTGGACATCTTCCAGCAACAGGACATCAATACCATCCCTGAACTGCGCCTTGAACTGATCAACCTGTCTTGACTTGAAGGACAACACCCAACGGGTCGCGAACTCTTCGGAGGAGAGACAGGCCACACGCAGATTCTTACGATGGGAGGATTTGCAGAGACTTTGTCCGACAGACTGAAGGAGATGCGTCTTGCCCAACCCGGGACCGGAACTCAAAAAAAGGTGGTCGGAATTAAAAAATGTATTGCTGATGGATTTACTCGCCGCACAGGCCAGTTCATTGGATGGCCCAACAATAAAATCATCAAAGGAGAAACGCCAGTTGGGTGCGACAAGAGGTCGAGGCTGATCCAGGGGCAACCCGATATGTCTTGGCGCTGCTTCCTGTACAACCTTTTTCGGCTGCACCGAACGGGGTTTTCGCTTGGCAGGTTTCACGTTGCTCACGTTTATGGAGATACGTGGTTCGCCTCCCAGAACAGAAGCGGCAGCTTCACGAATAACCTGCAGCAAACGGTCACGGACCCAGTTTGCTACAAATTCATTGGGCGCTATGAGCATCAGTTTATTTCCGTCCACGCGTCCCTGCAGAGGCTTAATCCAAACTGTATACAGATTGGGGTTCAGGCTCTTTTCAAGTGAGTGAAGTATTTGCTTCCAGGCAGTATCGATCATGTCGGTTGGAATAGTGTATAGTCGTATCTGAGACAATTCGTGTTATCCAAAATGAGCCAAAAGAAAGGCCGAGGTTTTTGACAATGATTATAACAAACAAACCATTGATATAGTTGCAGAATCCATGAAACCCATA